>JAZOOM010000001.1:0-1807 GCA_045655025.1 Eubacteriales bacterium
GCGCGTAGCATCCCAGAAGGCTGCTCTGGAGGCCGCTATCAACGCCGCCGACGTAACCACCCGAGATGCCGCCGTGGACGCGGAAGGCGCCCTTGCCGTCGGCAAAGAAGGACTCGCAGAGGCACAGAGCCAGGGACAGACCCTGCTCGGTGATATTCTTGGTGGTATATACGTTCTGGAGGTAGCAGAAGGAGGAGCGTCCCGAAGCCAACACGCCCTCAAAATACTTGTCCACGGCGGCATCTCGGGTGGTTACGTCGGCGGCGTTGATAGCGGCCTCCAGAGCAGCCTTCTGGGATGCTACGCGCTCGTTCTCGGAGAGGAAGTGAAGGGCGCGGAGAATGGCACGGTCACCCAGTTTCTCGCGAAGGGCGGGGATAGCGGCGATCACCTGCTCGGAGGTAACCTCGCGAAGGACGGTTCTGCCGAAGTGGGCGGCCACGGCCTTCATCACAGCGGGGACGGCGGCGTAGTCGTGGGTGAGGTCGGCGTGGTTGCCGCCGGTGTTGACGATGCAGAGGTGGTAGCCCGCGGCGGTCATATCGAAGGGCAAAGCCTCGATAACGGGGGCGGTGGGATCGGCGAAGTCGATGGCTACGATACCGCCCACGGCGCAAGCCACCTGATCCATCAGACCGCAGGGCTTACCGAAGAACTTGTTCTCGGCGTACTGGGAGATCTTGGAGAAGGCCACCTCGTCCACCTCGCCCTTGTTGTAGAGGTGGGAAAGAATGGTGCCGATCATATCCTCAAAGGCGGCGGAGGAGGACAGGCCCGAGCCCTTGAAAACGGTAGAGACGGTGCAGGCGTCAAAGCCGCCCACAGCGTAGCCGTTATTGGTAAAGCCCTTGCACACACCCGCGATGAGGGCGGCGGAGGTACCGAACTTAGACTCGTCGGGCTGTGTATATGCGGAGATATCCACCACGTCCTCGTCAAAGCCCTCGCTCTTGAGGCGGATGATGCCGTCATTCCGGGGGGAGGCCACGGCCAGCACGTCCAGGCTGATGGAGGCGGCGATGACACAGCCGTGGTTATGGTCGGTGTGGTTGCCCGACAGCTCACTGCGGCCCGCCACGGTGAATAAGCCTACCTCGCGGTCGGCACCGTACATGGAAGCGAAGGTGGCGCACAGAGCCTTGACGCGCTCACGCTGAACGGGCGCGCCGCCGGCAGAGCCGAGAGCCTCGAAGGTGGCGTCCAGATCACCTGCGTCGATGGAGGCGAGGAGAGAGGAGAGGGGCATGAGGGGTTTATCGTAGATCTTGATGGGGTTCATGGTTATGTTCCTTTCGTGTGTAAAGTAAGGGGACATACGAATTCATTTTATTATAGCATAAAACGAGGGGAATTGCAATGGGGAGATGTAAATTTTTCGGATCGTTGAGGCACGATCCCACCCCCACTTGACAAAATCCCTCCTCTATGTTATAATATCCTCAACCACAACCACGGAGACGAAACTCATGAAACCATCCAACCGCAGGGGCATATTCCTTGCGATCCTCGCGGCGGCTCTGTACGCGATCAGCACCCCCTTCTCCAAGCTCCTTTTGGAATCCATTCCTTCCACCCTACTGGCGGGTCTGCTCTATTTGGGAGCGGGGCTGGGTATGGCCGTGATCGCCCTCATGCGCCGCATCCGCGGGACACCGCAGACAAGCGCGCCTTTTTCCCGGTCGGATACCCCCTTCGTGCTCCTGATGATCGGATTGGACATCGCCGCCCCCATTCTGCTTTTGCTCGGCCTGTCCTCCTCCTCGGCGGCGAGTGCTTCCCTCCTGGGAAACTTCGAAATCGTCGCCAC
>JAZOOM010000002.1:0-4131 GCA_045655025.1 Eubacteriales bacterium
GAAGCCAGCGCTGCCAAATAAATTTCAAGAAGCCGCAAGGAATCTGCCATAATCAGTACAGTTTTTTCGTCCCACCACCGCGGCGCGGAGAAAAACGGGATGCCTGAAATTTTTCTTAAAAATTTTTTGTTTTCATGACAGATTCTCCCTGCTTTTCCTGTCATACAGAGTGAACCGCCCTACGGGGCCGTGACAACACCGAAAAGGAGGAACCCGACACCGTGTTAACCACAAGCCAACTCACGCCTATCAGTGACGACGAGATCGTGGCACTATACTTTGCCCGAGACGAGCGAGCCATCCGCCGCACCGACGAAAAGTACGGCCGTTTCTGCCATCGCCTCGCTATGAGCATTCTGTCCGACGAGCAGGATGCCGAGGAATGCGTGAGCGATACCTACCTCAAGACCTGGAACTCTATTCCCCCCACCAAGCCCTGCTCCTTACAGGCGTTTCTTGGGCGTATCATCAAAAATATTTCCATCAATCGCTACCACGAAAACAAGGCTCAAAAGCGCAATCGGGACTTTGAGCTTTCATTGGACGAGCTGGAGGAATGCGTTACGGCTCCTGACCATCGCGCGGACGAGCTTCCCGCTCTGTTGGATCAGTTTTTGGGGGGTCTGGAGCCCCTGGAGCGAAAGATCTTTTGCGGCCGCTACTGGCACAGCTATTCCATAGAGACTCTGGCCAAGGCCTACGGCCTGACCGTCAACGCCGTTTCCCTGCGGATCGGACGGACACGGAAAAAGCTCCGTGAGTTTCTGGAGGAAAGGGGGTATACGGTATGAAGGGAACCACCGTTTATCTGGCATTCAATCGGATCAGCGATGCCTACGTACAGGAAAGCTTTATCCCCGAGAAAACGCTCTATCTCATGACTCTGCCTCCCGCGAAAAAGCCGCCACGGGGACGGAATCTGCGACGGCTTCTGACCGTCGTTGCGGCGGCTCTGATGACGATTGCCCTGGCCGCGGCGGCTCTGCTGACGGTCAAGTGGGCAACCACCCCCCAGCCTCCCCCTGACGAGCTGTGGGTACACAACGATCTTTGTCTGACCGTGGGTAGTGAGGTATTCCTGCCCGAAAAGTATCTTTACGGCATCGTGGAATACGACGAGAGCAAGGGCGATTACGTTACCGAGACCTTTGGTTGGTGTCCCGAGGATCGCGCCGCGGCTATTAACGCCATGCCTCTGGTCGCCTACACCAAGAAAACCGCCTTCTTTGTTCGTGAGGGCTGTATTTTCCGAGAATATTACGTCTACGATTCCACGGGTGTCAACCTGCTTTATATAGGCAATTCCCTGAAAGAACTGGAACGTTTGCCCGACGGCCTGTACGTGGTCGGTATGCTGGTCTACAGCGGCGAAAAGTCCACCACCGCCCCCACGGAGCTGAATTTCTACGGCTTCCGCCTTCTGCGGGGGGACGTGGATCCCTCCGATTATCCCCCCGATTTCAGCCAAACTCCCACGGTCACGGCGGGGGGCGAGGCATTGACGGTTTCGCTCTACGCATATGCCGACACCCGCATCTGGACTGACAACGGTTGGTATGAATATACCCCCGGCGGTACCGTCCCCGAGGGGGCTCTCCCTGCTTTACAGGCTATTCGGGAAGGCTTGGTGGACGTGGAGGGGATTCACTACGCGGCTGACCTGCGGCTGTATCTCTCCTCAAGCCAGAGGCTGGAGACGGTCACGGTATACGACTGCGACGGAATGCCTGTGGCACAGGGGAACAGTCTGGACGTTTGTCACGGTCTGAGCACGGATCTGTACTTTGTCGTCCTTCGACTGTGTGAGCTTCGCTTCTACGGTAAGGGGGAGCAGGAATTTCCCACCCGTACCGTCGAATACTTGTTCCGTTTGAACGTGGATCAGCCCTTTGGTCTGACCGAAAAGAACGGCTACAAGATCAAAAACAGGATGCCCCTGTTTGCCGCTGACGTGGCGTCTCTGTATGCCGACACGACTGCCGCCGCCGAGGAGCTGATCCCCGCACTGAAACAGTACGCCTCCATTCTGCCTAAGATCAGCTATGCCCCCAATCTCACCGTCTCTCTCCCCGAGGGGGGCACCATCCACGGATATACGGTTCTTGACGCCGACTATACGCCGGTGCTCGACGGTGGAGACGTGCTGAATCAGATCCCCTCTTTGCCGGAGGGAACCTACTCCGTGATCGCGTGGGTGACCGAGGGAGAGAGCGAGACGGTAAGCGCCCTGCTCTTTGCGGTGACCTATGAGTGGGAGGGTGACAAGCGTCCCAACACCGCGGTGACGATCCGAACCGACTATGAGCGGTATCCCGCAGGGATCACGCAGATCGAGGGAACTATGCTGGGTTCGTATGCAACAGGGAGCCTACTGCTGGTCACCGACAGCTGGACCCTGCTCCGTCTGACCGAGGAGGGCGAATGGGCAGAGGTGGATTGTACCCCTGCCGAGCCCTTTGCATACGTTCAGCGCGAGGAGGAAAAATGGTACGTCTCCCACCGCTTCGCCCTCTCGGTGGACGAAGGGCTTTCGGCAGGCATCTACCGCCTGTACTACGAAAACGGTTCTCTGCCCGTTCCCGAGCGGGAATACCCCAAAAATCCTTTTGTCAGCGACGGTACGGTGCCCTATTTTGATTTCACGGTTTACGACGGTGAGCCCCCCGCCTCTCCCACGCCCGACGCTGAGGACTTCTACTACACCGCGGGGGAGAGTGTCTGCATTGTCCCACAGCTGATCCACTTCCGTCACGTAACACTTAAGTACCAGAACAACGGTACCTCCGAGGGCTCTCTCGTCGGATTGGACCACACCTACATCACCCATCTGTTGCCCACACTCCATTACACACGGGGGGATGAGGTCACGATCCATATCCCCGAAAGCAAGTCCACCAACACGGTGAACGGCCTTGGCGGTCAGTTCTTCCTCATCGGTACCGACGGGCAGTACATCGACCAAAATTGGGATCTGAAAACCATTTCCGAACTGGAGGCGGGAACCTACTATCTGACCTACAGACTGACCCTCTTCGACAACTACACCGTAGACGGCAAGATATATACGGAGGAGACCCACAATGAGTTCCATATCTGTCTCATCGTGGAGACACCCGAAGTAGCCGCCGCTCCGTGACGGATACGAAAGGCCAACACACTGCAAAATCCCTCTCCCCTTTTTGGGGGACGGGGGATTTTGGCGTAAAGATCCGCTCAGCCTTCAAATGAATTCCATCCCCTTGACAAATCCTCCGCGGCGGGGTATGATATAGGGGGGTAAACGAATCTATGAAAAAAATTGAAGAAATTTCTGAAAAAAGGAAAAAATTCCGAAAAAACGGTGTCATATAGGGTACAGAGATCCTACAAAAGGAGGAAATCATGAACGATCAAGACATCATCAAGCTGTACTTTGAGCGCAACGAACGAGCCATTGTGGAGACGGACAGGAGCTATGGCAAGGTCTGCATGCAGGTGTCCATGAATATTTTGGACAGCCGCCCCGATGCCGAGGAGTGCGTGAACGACACCTACCTCAAAACATGGAAATCCATTCCCCCGGAGCGACCCAACTCCCTGTGCGCTTTCGTGTGCCGCATTGCCCGCAACCTCTCCCTCAACCGTCTCCGCGACATGCGGCGTGAGAAGCGCAACAGCGATCTGACGGTATCGCTGGAGGAGCTGGAGGCCTGCATTCCCGCCGCCATAGACAATTCTGAGGAGTTGGCCGAGCTGCTCAACGGTTTCTTGGCGGAGCTGGACGAGACCGATCGTGTGGTGTTCATGGGGCGGTACTGGTATTCCTACGCCATCGACGATCTGGCCGACTCTATGAAGCTGACCAAAAAGGCGGTCTACATGCGGCTCCACAAGACCCGTGAGCGTCTCCGAGCCTACCTTGAGGAAAGGGGGTATCGGGTATGAGAAAGCAGATGATTCAGGAAGCCTTGAACGGCATTCGTGACGAATACATTACCGAATCTTGTGTCAAGCTGGGAATTTTGGGCGCGGGCGCCCTTGCGACGGGCGCGGCGGCTGACGCGGCCGGGGGCGTGATCCTGCCCTCCTCCGGTACGGCTGTGAAAGCGGGGTTTGGCGCGAGGTTGGCTAAGGGCGGGTGGGTCGCTTTGG
>JAZOOM010000003.1:0-4570 GCA_045655025.1 Eubacteriales bacterium
CGACGAGGGCGTCGCTCCCTACAGGCGTTCGTGCCGATCGAAACATCTCGACAAACCCCGATCCACACACAAAACACCCTCCCAAGCATCATGCCGGGAGGGCTTTTTTAATTCATCGAATGTGCTTCCACCCGCAGTCATTTCGGATGAACTCGGCCAGATCCTCGACGTAGTCCAGATCGTCGTCACAGAAGGACAGATAGACGATCTCGCGGGTGGCGTCGTTGGTGGCGATCAGATTCACGATCTTGGGGTAGCTTTCGTTCCACGGGGATCCCTCTGCGTTGGCTAGGATCTGAAAGGTATAGCCGTCCAGCGTGGCGGTGGGATCGCAGGTATAGCCGCAGGCCTCCATAGGCTGGGTTTGGAAGGTATACGCCGTTTCGACGCGGGCTTTCTCCTGTTGATAGGCATCCTCACCATAGCGGCAAATCAAGATCTCCGCGTCGCAGGTAAAGAAGCCCATCTGCTGAGAGAAATAGTCGTAGTAGACGGCTTCCTCGGGAGCACCCACGTCCGAGAGCGGAGGCATAAAGGAATTCTTTTTCTGCATCTCGGTGTAGGGCACGGTCATGTCGTCCCCATCATAGCAGTCCAGCATTTCATATTTTCCCAGGGCCAGCATGAACAGAACCGAAAGCAGAAACACCACGGACAAAACCGCCGACAGAAGAACGCGAAGCCACGCTTTCGGTTTTCTCGTCATCCAGATGGGCCACAAAAGCAGGACAAAGCAAAGGGGCAGGACGCCGAAGGTCACGGTGAAGGCGGTGTTGAACAGGGTGTTGACGGTCAGGAGCATGATCCCCAAGGCGACGGCTCCGAGGGGAAGGAGCAGGAGGCACAGAAAGGGGATCAAGCGGGAGAGGGCAAATCGCTTTTCGGTCATATTTCAGACTCCTTTCGTTTTCGTCATGAGACCCACGGGGAGCCTCACCTATATAGACACCAAAAAAATCTAAATACTACAAAAACTTGAAAAAATTTTTAATTTTATTTTCCGTATTCTGTTCCCCGCAGAGCCTCCTATCGTTTAACGTTCTGATTTTCTGAACAAATTGGAATTCAATAACCATCATGAAATATCGGAAATTCTGTATATACATACGTGTAATTCCCATTGTTTTCCGGATCAAATTTTCCATCGTTCCCTATCCAAGAATAGTACGGTGAAATAAAAGCCTCAATTAAATGAGCTTCCTCTCTATTACCGTACAAAGTATTACTTTGATAGTCATATACATACTGAGAAGAATTACGCCTTATACTATCATTTTCAAAATTATTGTTTTCAAATATCAGAATACTTAATTCATCTTGGTTAACAAAACTTAAAACAACGGAATACTCATCATTTACAGGTATATTTACTTGTTCAAAGCATCCCAAGTCATAATCAACCTCTGAGCCCTCTATTGAGGTAGTGAGAATAGTTTGAGATCCATTTCTTTCGGAAATCACCATATTATAAATTTCCTCATAAACGTTATCTACACGATAAAGCCTACCCGTGATTGCTCTTTTGGTGGACATATTTGTCAAAGAAAGTATGGTAACAACTGTTATAGTAATGATAACCGCGCTAAAAATAATGATTTTCTTTTTCATTTGTAAAAATTCCTTTATAAAAACACCTTCAAAATATCCACCGCAACAGCATCAACACCGTCGCGCACGCGTGCATCCCCACCACCAGTGCGCCAAACGCCTCCACGGCGTAGAGGATCAGCGGCCACCGTCGGGGCTCGTGGCGGTACCACAGCCGCAGAGTCAGATACCCCAAGGCAAGGGTAATCCCCCCTGCAAGGAGAACGTTCAGGGCCAGGAAGGGCGTGAACCGAGGGTACTGATCCAGCCCCATCCCCACGATGATGAGCAGGTCAAGGGTGCAGTAGACCATCCACCCCGCCGCAAGACCGCAGGCAGGGGCAGCCATATGGGGGAGTATGCGCTTTATTCCCCATACCCCGCATCCAGCAGAGCTTTCTTCGCCCGCAGGGTCACGAGATTGTGCTCGTACCACTTCATATCCTTCAGCTCCCGTCCGTAATCCTTCAGCAGGTCGGAAACGTCATCGCGGATGTGGGTCAGCTTTTCCCCGTCCTCCCCCGACAGTCCCGCGGAGTAGGCGGGATCGGCGGTGGCCTCCATAAACTCCAAGGCGGAGAGGACACCCGAGTAGCCGCAATCCTCCAAAACCTCCCCCTGCATGGTACGGAGGTTGCCACCCAAGGCGGCATTCTTGTTGTACTGCATGATGAGGCTATCCACGTTGACCACCGAAATGGCCAGGAAGAAGACCAGGAATACCGCGAGGAACGTCCCCGTGAGATTCATACGGGAGAAGATCTGACGAAGGATCACCGCCACGAAGCAGACCGCCAGCAGGAGCATGAGCCAGGTGGCGTAGGTGCGCTTGTGGGTCATGCCGTAGGTGTCCACGTAGAGGAGCATCTTGGCCACGGCGGTGGCGATGAGGATGAGGGTAGCCATAGCCAGCACGCCCATGTAGATACGGGTGACGGGGTGGTTGCGCTCTCGGGTGGGCTTTTCGGGATCTTCGGAACGGCGGCGGGTCAGCTGAGCCACGCCGAGGGACAGCAGAGCGTTGATGACCGCCACCGCCAGGAGCTGGAAGAAGCCCTCTCTGGCGTAGTCCGCAAAGGTCAGCTCCTCGGGGCGCACTCCCGTAAAGGCGGATACGTAGTAATCCCATTGGGAGATAAAGAAAATGCCGTAGATCACCAGAATGGGGGTAACGGCGGCGGCCATCATAGCCACGGGGATGATATGGTGGCCGTCACGGGGTACGGCGGGCGTTGCCGCGACGGAGGCCGTAGCAGAGGTGTAGGCAACAGGCGCAACAGGCTGCTTGGCCTTAGCCTTGTGTTTGCCGGCCAGAACCGCACCGAAGAGCAGAGCACCTACGGGAAGACCCAATGCCACGTTACGCAGCTGACGGAAGATCTCCTCGGCGGAGAAGATCTCCTTGCGGATATTCTCCATGATCGCAGAAAATCCGTCGTCATAGGACAGCAGCGCGGCTACCACCACCGTGGGGATCACGGCTATAAGCAGACCCGCCAGAATACGCCCCAGCATACGGCTTCCCTTTCGGGGACAAGGAGTGCCGTCGGGATTTCTTTTGCCGGCGAAAACAGCGGTAAACAGATTGCCGGGGGAGCGGAACGGCATAGCAAACGTGGCGGTGAGCAATTCCCCTACGAAGTAACCGCCGGGGACACGCTCGCGGGAGTTGCCCGTGGATGCAAAGACCAGATAGAACCAAGCCAGACAATTCCACAGGAATACGCAGCCCACGATGGCCTTGTTGGTGGTCAGCACCATAGACAGAGACAAGGTAATGCCCACAGCCACGATCAAGATCCCCCGCGCCGACAGCTTCCCTCCCACGAAGGGACGTGTGAGCAGGATGGCCGTACCCACAAAGAGGAGCACCTCAAAGCCGAAGGCCAACAGAGGATGCCCCATAACGGGGGTCACAACCCAGAGCAAGTAACCCATGACCCACGCCGTCATAGCCAAAATGAAATCGACGGCGGAATACGCGTAGGAGGTCTTATCGGTGGACGGGACAGAGGGGGTAAAGGTGTAGGATTCGGGAGTGGTATTCATGGTGCCTTCCTTTCTTTGTGGTTGTGTTTGACGTGTATACGGTTTAGTCGAGCTTATAGGTCATGAGATCCGCCGGCTGGCACTCCAGCACCTCGCAAAGAGCCTCCAGCGTGGAGAATCGAATGGCCTTAGCCTTATTATTTTTCAGAATGGACAGATTGGCCTCGGTGATCCCCACCCGCTCGGACAGCTCCTTCAAGGAGATCTTGCGCTTGGCCATCATCACGTCCAGATTGATCTCAATCATATGCTTCCCTCCTCAAATGGTGCCGTCGTTCTCTTCCTTGAGGGCGGCGGCCTCGCGGAGAACTTGGCTGACAACGGTAAAGCACAGACCCATGGTCACGGCCACGATCGTGATCGCCAGCGCGGGACGGTACACCAACCCCAAAAGGGCAAAGACACCGCCCTCCGCGATGACCAGCAGAGCGATGGAGAACACCAGCCGACCGCTGACGGGAGTGAAGATGCTTCCCTTATGCGCCACGCGAAGCAATAGGATCAGCAGAACCAGCACGGCGGCGGCGATGACCATGCCAATATAGAGCATGACGATGATGAAGGTGATGTCCTCCATGAGGATGGGCTCGTGCTCGGAGAGGTACTTTGTGGCCGTGGAGGGCAGGCAGATCATCACCGCGGGGATGGCAATCAGGCACAGGGCACAGGCGGCAAAGGACAGGATCAGGGACAGGCGTGGTTTACGGGATTGGGTCATGATAACCTCCTGATATTCCCCGCGAATGGGGGTGGTACTATTTGGATTATAGCACAGACCACATCGTTTGTCAATAGAAATTTATCGTTTTTCGATAATTTTTATTGATTCCCGAAATTCAATATATTGGGAGTGGAGGATGAAAGGACGTCGTGGGGGAGAATGTCAAATTGCGGTTTATCGGGGTAAGGCTACCCACGTTCCCTCTGCGGCAAC
>JAZOOM010000004.1:0-6216 GCA_045655025.1 Eubacteriales bacterium
CGGTATCGCCCAAGAGGGTCTCGGGACGGGTGGTAGCAACCTCCACGTATCCGCCGCCGCCCACCAGGGGGTAACGGATGTGCCAGAAGAGGCCGTTCTGCTCCTCGTAGTCCACCTCGGCGTTGGAGATGGAGGTCTCGCAGTGGGGGCACCAGTTGATGATGCGCTCGCCGCGGTAGATCAGACCCTTCTCGTAGAGGCGGCCGAAAACCTTGCGGACGGCCTTGGAGCAGCCCTCGTCCAGGGTGAAGCGCTCACGGCTCCAGTCGCAGGAGGAGCCCATCTTCTTGAGCTGGGAAATGATACGGTTGCCGTACTGCTCCTTCCACTTCCAAGCGCGCTCGAGGAACTTCTCGCGGCCGAGGTCTTCCTTGGTCAGACCTTCCTTGCGCATGGCCTCCACGGTCTTGGCCTCGGTGGCGATGGAGGCGTGGTCGGTACCGGGGAGCCACAGGGTGGCGTAGCCCGACATACGCTTATAGCGGATCAGGATATCCTGCAGGGTGTTGTCCAGGGCGTGGCCCATGTGGAGCTGACCCGTGATGTTGGGCGGAGGGATGACGATGGTGTAGGGCTTCTTGTCGGGGTCGCGGTGGGCGGTGAAATAGCCCTTATCCACCCAATTCTGGTAGATCCTGTCCTCGAATTCGGACGGGGCATATGTCTTGGGAAGCTCGGTATTGGGATTCATGGGGAATCTCCTTTCTTGTGATTGTATAGGCTGAAATAATTGTTTCGTTTCATTTCGGATCCGATGATTTGATGATCACGGTAGGGACGCCATCCTCGCAAGCTCGGGGCGTGTGCGCCCGAAAATCGACCGCTCGCAAAGTGGCAGGCACACACATGGGTGCGCCCCTACCGCTGAACCGCATACATGATCCGTCGGTATCCAAAAAAACAAAAAACGCCTTCTCGTATCAGGACGAAAAGACGCGGTACCACCTGATTTCGTCTGTTCCGCACAGGAAGAGACGCACTCAACGAGCGATAACGGGCTCATACGGCGGAAACTAACGGGGATGCTTCCCCGCTTCATCTCCACGGGCTCACGGGCGACCGACCTTCCTACCTGCAAGGACTCGCACCAACCGTCCTCTCTCTGAGCAGAAGCTTGAAGATCCCTCCCGGTCATAGCCGAAGGAATATGAAAAGCGACCCTTCACCGGGTCACGGATCTGCGGTTGAGATCGACACCGACACGCAGGGGTCTCCCGCTCTGCGTGTCGATTGTATCTCATGGTCTTCAAGAATTAGTCAGCGTTGGGACTGTATCCCGAAGGGATCAGTCAGCGTAAACACTAACCTGCTTCTTGCTCTTGGTGGCGTGCTCGAACTTGACGCGACCGTCGATCAGAGCGTACAGGGTATCGTCAGAACCGATGCCGACATTGTTGCCGGGACGGATAGCGGTACCTCTCTGACGGACGATGATATTGCCGGCAACAACTGCCTGGCCGTCAGCCTTCTTCACACCCAGTCTCTTGGACTCGGAATCACGGCCGTTCTTAGTAGAACCGACACCCTTCTTATGAGCAAAAAACTGCAAACTGAGCTTCAACATCATGATTTTCCTCCATTTTCAGTAAAATAGGTGGGTGGGCGAATGTGGATTGAGAAGTGTAGCGACTGCGGGCTCACGCGCCGTAATGGCGGTTTACCACCTTGACATCCAGATAATCTCCGTACTCCTCCAGCATATCAGTGAGCTGCTGGTAGTAGCCCAGAAAGATACCCGATACGGCGTACCGCTTCAGATCGTCCTCCTCGAACTCGGGAAGGGCGGACTTGCAGGTAACACGGATGGTGGTGGTTCCGTCGTCGATCTCATAGTCGATGGACGAGGAGAAGGCCACCTCCACGGTGTTGATGAGGAACATGGTCATAGCCGAGATGGCGGAGCAGAGGATATCGTCCCCCTCCTCACCGTAGCCGGTGTGACCCTGCTCTTCAAAGCCGTAGAAAATGCCGTCGCTTCTGTAAAATACGATCTTCGTCATAAGGTTTCTCCTTTCGGGAGCCTTGACACGGTCGTGGGATTAGCCCTCGATCTTAACGATCTGCACCTTGGTGTAGGGCTGTCTGTGACCGATCTTCTTCTTCTCGTTCTTCTTAGCCTTGTACTTCAGAACGTAGATCTTCTTACCCTTACCGTTCTTCAGCACCTTGCCGGTGACGGTAGCACCCTCAACAACGGGAGTACCAACCTTGAAGCCTGCGTCAGTGGACAGAGCGGCTACGGGGAAAGTAACCTCTGCGCCCTCTTCAACGTCCAGCTTCTCGACAAAAATGATGTCCTGCTCGACGACCTTGTACTGCTTTCCGCCTGTAGTAATAACAGCAAACATGAAAAGCACCTCTTTTCTTAAGACTCGCTATGGGGGCGTTGCTGAATTCCTTGGAATTCGGCATGCTTAAAAAGCCCCTTTTAAGCGGCAAGTTATTATACCATAAATACCCCTTGCTGTCAATAGTTTTTCAACTTTTTTCAGTAGCATTTTTACCAAAAAATCATCCCGCAAGGCAAAAAACCTTGCGGGATGTGTGCATGATGTATGATGCATGATCGCATCACGACCAAAGGATCACTCCTTGGTCTCAAACATCTTGTTGAGCAGCTTCTCGGCAGATCTCTGATTCTGCTTGAAGTAGGTCGCATAGGCGGGTCTACCGGCAGAAATGTGGTGAGGAATTGCGTACAGGATGCAATCCATCTGGTTAGAGGAGGAGGAGAACACCAGACCGATATCCGAGACCTGACCGTCCCAGACCAGCTGCAGCATCTCCACGTCCTCGGGAGCATCGGCTACCTTCGCACCCAGCAGGGTCTCGTAGAAGGCGGTGGTTACGGGATCGGAGTACCAAGCCAGCAGCTCGATCACATCACCGACCATGTCCTCGTTCTCAACCGTGGTGGGGATACCCAGCACGCCGTTCCAGTTCAGAGTCTGATACTTCTCCTGGTTGGAATCCCACAGAGGATAGGGCAGCACGCCGACCTTGACTTCCTCTTCCTTGGTAGCAACCAGAGAGTAGTTGTTGACGATCTCGAACATAACGCGGTTGGACTTCAGGTTCAGCTGAGGCTTGGCATCGAAGGGATTCCAAGTATAGGTATACTCAGCGTTCATGAAGTCATAGAGCATCTCGTCCAGCTTAACGATCTTGTCACCGTTGTCCTCCATGGGAGAGATGACAAACTCGCCGTCAGCGTTTCTCTTCACGATCGGAATGTTGGAGGCGTGCTGGAAGGAGATCAGGGGCACCCAAGCATGGCAAGCAAAGCCGTAGGTATCCTGATCGTCCCAAACGCCGTCACCGTTATCGGTGGAAACGAGAGAAGAGTAGGAGATCAGCTTATCCAGAGTCCACTGCTTGTTGCGAACCTGCTCGTAGAGATCGCCAATGCTCGAGGCATAGTCCTTCACCATCTCCTTGTTGAAGCCGATGAGGTAGCAGTTAGCCAGGCAGAAGTCGTTGTAGCCGCAGTACATCTTGTCGTTGATGGACAGGGTCTCCATGAGCCCGTAGTTCCAGTAGTCAGCCTCCAAATTCAGGCTGTCGAAGTCCTGGAAGTCGCGGAGGTAGTTGCTGGTGATGAGGTTAGCAACCTCCATGTACACGTGGGTCATGACCATCTGGTAGCTGTCATCGCCGGCAGAAATGGAATTCTTCAGAGGAGTGGTATAATCCTGGAAGCTACCGCCGTTCTCAGTGATGATCTCCACACCGACGTGCTCCTCCACGTTGAGCATACGCTCGTAGAGCTTATCCTCCAGATCGTTACCCATCTCGATCTCGTCTTCCTCAATAAAGAAGTAGCCCTGATTAAAGGTGTCGGAGCAGTAGATGGCGGTGAACTCCTCGCCGTAGTCCTTCCTCTCAACAGAAGACACGCGATCGGTTTCGCCATTCTCACTAACCTGACCGGAGGTGGTGTCAGAGGTTCCGTCCGTAGCGTTTCCGCAGGCAGCCAGCATGGGCAGAGCCAGCAGAGCAGCCAACAGAAGAGCCATAATTTTCAATGTGACTGATTTCATGTTATATCAGCCTCCCTTCTATAGATGCTCTCTATTATACATGGTTTTCCCCTTTCTGTCAAGGGGGATTTCACTTTTTGGTCACGATTTTTCATTTTCGTCACTTTTTCTTCACAAAAAGAATGTCCCACGGGGTATAGGACCCCGTGGGACACTAAATGAAAGAAAGACTATCAGCGGACGCGCTCACCCAAACGGGTATCGGGATGCAGGAACACCACGCGGACGTCCTCTTCGCCGGAGGCGAGGATCATGCCGTTGGACTCCACTCCGCAGAGCTTGGCGGGAGCGAGGTTGGCCACCAGAATGATCTTCTTGCCGATGAGATCCTCGGGCTTATACCACTTGGCGATACCCGAAACCACCTGTCTCTGCTCGTAGCCCAGATCCACCTGCAGCTTCAGCAGCTTCTTGGCCTTCGGAACAGGCTCGGCGGCGAGGATCTGCGCGGTACGCAGCTCCACCTTCATGAAGTCGTCGATACCGATCTGCGCCACGCCCTCGGGCTTCTCCACGGGAGCGGCGGCCTTGGCGGCCTTTTCGGCCTCTGCGATCTGCGCGGCGCGGATGGCGTCGAACTCCGCCATCTTGGCCTTCTCGTCGATACGGGCGAACAGCACGCGGGACTCACCAACGGTGGTACCGGCCTTCAGATTACCGAACTTACCGCAGCCCTTACCGCCGATGGAGTTGTAATCCTTCCCCTCTGCGCCCAGCTTGTCGAGGATCTCCTCGGCGGTGGCGGGAATGAAGGGCTTCAGCAGGACGGCACCCCAGCGGATGGTCTCCAGCAGGTTGTACAGAACCGTACCCAGTCTCTCACGCTTGGACTCGTCCTTGGCCAGCGACCAAGGTGTGGTCTCGTCGATATACTTGTTGGCGCGGCGGAGCATGTTGAAGATGCACTCTACGGCGTCGGCGATGCGGTAGGCGTCCATGTTGGCCACCACCTGCTCGTAAGCCGCCTCGCAGGTCGCGATGAGGTCGGCATCCAGGGCCTGCTCCTCCTCGGTGCCCGCCACGGGAGCGGCGATCACGCGATCGAAATACTTCTTCTGCATATCCAGCGTGCGCTTGAACAGATTGCCGAGGTTATTGACCAGATCGGTGTTGAAGCGGTTGATCACCGTCTCGTAGGTGATGGAGCCGTCGGAGGCGTAGGGCATCTCGGAGAGGGCGTAGTGACGCACGCCGTCCACGGTGAAGTGATTGGCCAGCTCGTCAGCGTAGATCACGTTACCGCGGGACTTGGACATTTTGTCCGCACCGAAGTTGAACCAAGGATGGGCGAAGACCTTGTCGGGCAGGGGCATATCCATGGCCATGAGGAAGATGGGCCAGTAGATGGTGTGGAAGCGGATGATATCCTTACCGATGATATGCACATTGGCAGGCCACCACTTCTTGAAGTGCTCGCTCTGCTCCTCATAGGTCTTGTCGGGATCAAAGCCGATGGCGGTGATGTAGTTGGTCAGAGCGTCCAGCCACACGTAGGTCACATGCTTCTGATCGAAGGGCACCTGAATGCCCCAGGTGAAGGAGGTACGGGACACGCAGAGATCCTGCAGACCCGCCTTCAGGAAGTTATTCACGATCTCCTTCTTGCGGGACTCGGGCTCGATGAAGCCGGGGTGCTCCTCGATGTAGGTCATGAGTCTGTCGGCGTACTTCTTCATGTTGAAGAAATAGGCTTCCTCGGAGGCTCTCTGCACCTCGCGGCCGCAGTCGGGGCACTTGCAGTCAGCGGCCTGGGTGTCGGTGAAGAAGGACTCGCAGGGCACGCAGTACCAGCCCTCGTAGCGGCTCTTATAGATATCGCCCTGATCGTAGAAGCGCTTGAACATCTACTGCACGGCGGCCACGTGGTAGTCGTCGGTGGTGCGGACGAAGTAAACGTAGGAGACGTTCATCTTATCCCACAGGGACTTGATCTCTCCGGCCACGCCGTCTGGGTAGGCCTTGGGAGTGATGCCGGCGGCGTTGGCGAGGTCTTCGATCTTCTGTCCGTGCTCATCAGTACCGGTGCAGAAGTAGACGTCGTAGCCCATTTCTCTCTTGTAGCGGGCGATGGCGTCGGTCATGATGGCCTCGTAGGTGTTGCCGAAGTGGGGCTTCTTGGAGGCGTAGGCGATGGCGGTGGTGACGTAATACTTGGGCTTCTGATTCATGATGTTTT
>JAZOOM010000005.1:0-5419 GCA_045655025.1 Eubacteriales bacterium
GTTTACCGTAAAAATGATTGAGCTTGTTGCTTTTTAACGAGATACCCCTTCGGGGTGCGATATGCCTTGCGGCACGATATACCGCTCGGGGTGAAACCCTCGCGGTACGATATGCGCCCTTACGGGCGCGTGAATCTCCCCCACAAACCCAAATTTGAAATACCCGATCCGAAAGGAGATCCCATTATGAAGCCCATCAAATCCGACCGTTTCGTCTGCACCGAGATTTCCGGCGGTGCTTTCTCCGGTGTCCAGTGCCGTGTGCTGGTTGACCGAAAAACCGGCGTCAACTACCTGTGGACAGCCGCAGGCTACGCGGGCGGTCTGACCGTCCTCCTCGACGCCGAGGGCAAGCCCATCGTCACCCCCGTCCCCGCCGAGGACAACGAAGACTAAACCAAGAGGTTCGTTTCTATGTATATTTTCCCCGCAATCGACCTGTACGACGGCAAGGCCGTCCGCCTCTTCAAGGGGGACTACCAACAGATGACCGTCTACAGCGAAAACCCCATTGAGATCGCCCGCGACTTTGAGGCCAAGGGCGCGAAATTCATCCACATGGTGGATTTGGAGGGAGCCCGCGACGGCTCCACTCCCAATCTCTCCATCGTGGCCGACGTGGCGCAGAATACCTCCCTCTTTGTTGAGATCGGGGGCGGCATCCGCGACATGGAGACCGTGGAAAAGTATTTGTCCGCAGGGGTGTCCCGCGTGATTCTGGGCACCGCCGCCGTCAATAACGAGGCTTTTCTCCGCGAGGCCGTGGAGAAGTACGGCGAAAGAATTGCCGTGGGCGCTGACGTGAAGGACGGCTACATCGCCATCAAGGGCTGGCTGGAGCAGTCGGCCTATACTTTGGAGGCCTTCATGGAGAAGATGCAGAGCATCGGCGTGAGTACGATCATCTGCACCGACATCTCCAAGGACGGCGCCATGAAGGGCACCAACCGCGAGCTGTACCGCGATCTTTCCGCGAAGTTTTCCATGGATATCGTGGCTTCGGGCGGCGTGTCTGACATGGAGGATATCCGCGCTCTGACCGCCATGAACCTCTACGGTGCCATCATCGGCAAGGCCTACTACACGGGCGCCATTGATCTGGCCGAGGCCATTAAGGAGGGACAAGCATGATTACCAAGCGCATCATACCCTGCCTGGACGTGCGGAACGGCCGCGTGGTCAAGGGTGTCAACTTTGAGGGCGTGCGCGACGTGTCCTCTCCTGTGGAGTTAGGAAAATTCTACTCCGATAGCGGCGCTGACGAGCTGGTGTTCTACGACATCACCGCATCCGTGGAGGGGCGCGCCCTGTTCACCGACATTCTCCGCGAGGTAGCCTCCACCATCTTCATCCCCCTGACCGTGGGCGGCGGCATCAATACGCTGGACGACTTCGACCGCGTGCTGAAGTGCGGCGCGGACAAGGTGTCGGTCAACTCGGGTGCCATCCGCAATCCCAATCTGATCTACGAGGCCGCCCAGCGCTACGGCGACCAGTGCGTGGTTCTCTCCGCCGACATCAAGCGGGTGGACGGACAGTTCCGCGTGTTCGCCAAGGGCGGCCGTGAGGATACGGGCATGGAGGCCATCGAGTGGATCAAGCGCTGTGTGGGCAACGGCGCGGGCGAGGTGGTGGTGAACTCCATCGACACCGACGGCGTGAAGAAGGGCTTTGACATTGAGATGCTCCGAGCGGTCTGTGACGCGGTAAACGTTCCCGTCATTGCCTCGGGCGGCGCGGGCTGTGTCCGGGATTTCATCGACCTCTTCCGCGAGGTTCCCGCCATCGACGCGGGTCTGGCCGCCTCCGTATTCCACTTCGGCGAGATCGCCATTCCCGATCTGAAACGCACGCTGGCCTCCGAAGGTATTAACATGAGATTGATTTAACAACGAAAGGTTTATAATTATGCTGAATATTGACGAATTGAAGTTTGACGAGAAGGGTCTGATCCCTGCCGTGGTGGTGGATTCCATCTCCAAGAAGGTGCTGACCGTAGCCTACATGAATCGCGAAAGCCTTGCCATTTCCATGGAGAAGGGCAAGACCTGCTTCTGGAGCCGCTCCCGCAATGAGCTGTGGCTCAAGGGAGAGACCAGCGGCAACTACCAGCACATCGTCTCCATCACCGCCGACTGCGACAACGACGCCTTGGTGGTGGTCGTAGAGAAGGACGGCCCTGCCTGCCATACGGGCACGGATTCCTGCTTCACAAAGCCCGTGTACCAGTCAGAGGAGCTCCACGAGTTCACCATCCAGGGTCTGGCCGATCTTCTCCAAGGCCGCATGGAGGAGCGCCCCGAGGGCTCCTACACCACCTACCTCTTCGACAAGGGTCTGGACAAGATCCTCAAGAAGGTGGGCGAGGAGTGCACCGAGGTCATCATCGGCGCCAAGAACGGCGACAAAAAGGAGACCGTCTACGAGATCGCGGATCTGGCCTACCACGTCATGGTGCTCATGACCCAGATGGGTATTTCGGTGGAGGACGTCCACCGCGAGCTGGCGTCGAGACATGTTATTGACCATAAGGTCAAGCAGGAGAAGATGGTTTAATCCCTATATTCAAACAGGCGCTTCGCTTTGAGCGGAGCGCCTGTTTTTTTGATGCATAGGTATTGGGGTTTATCGAAGAGATACAAGATACGAGATATAAGATAAGCCCTTACGGCAGCATTCGTTCTTTATCTTGTATCTTGCCGCAAAACAGCAATTTGTCATTCCAAAAAGATCCCCCACCCTAAGCAAAAACTCAGGGTGAGGGATCCTTCGTCCGCAGATCGGATCATGGAGGTCATCACATCGGGCAGATCGGGAGCATTCGCAGGGGGAGCTCACGCAAGGGTGGGGCGCGATCTGCGTCCGATGGAGAGATCAACAGCTCAGGATCGGTTTATGCTTCTTTATCCGAAACGAGGATCAGCGTCCCCGCTTCCTTGCCGTCGCAGATCTCCCTCACGTATTCGTATACGCGCCCGTCGGTGGCAGTCAGGCGGCAGCCCTCTATGATGGCATGATGCTCACCCAATGCCGAGTTGGGGCAGTACAGATGGCAGGGAGAATTATGACAATTGCCGTGAACGAGGAACTCAAACCATTCTCCGCTGTCAAAAATGATAAAGTTCCGCTCCATGCCGGTTTCAAGGGATTCTATGTGGAAATTGTAGAAATCATTCCACGAGGAGAACCCGCATCCCCATGCGCCATTATTTTCCTCCGCAAACTCGGTGTTCACGATCTCGGCCATGGCGGTGATCTTTCTTTCATCCTTGGTGGCGGGCGAGTAGTCCAGCGCGGCCTTGCAGTCGTCAACGCGATCCGCAAATTCTTCCGTCAGCTCCCGCGCCTGCTCCTCGGTTACGGAGGAGGGATCCTTGAAGCGTACTGAGCCCAATACGGCAGAACGGGCAATGGACAGATTGTCACGGGTGTTGGAGGTCGTATCGGACACAAGGTGCTGAACGCCCACGTACAGGCTTCCCACACCGACGATACTTCCCTTCCCGTCCGTAACGGTGAACGTCAGAAGTGCTTCGTCAGTTTCCGCCTCGGAAATAGGAATCAACACCGCAACGCAGGACGTAGCGGGGTCAAAGGTCACGCTGTCCACCCGACGGCTGACCAGAGAAATGACAGGTTGCGGATCGGGGTATGCGAGTGCCTTGTAAAAATCCCCCCAAGGGGACAGATCCGTGTCCTCTGTCAAGGGCATATTCACCACGTACAGGCAATTGGAATCGGCGTTTACCGTAACGGTCTCTCCGGGTTCACAGTCAATAGTCAACACGTTGTAAAGGACATGGTAGGACACCGAGGACATCTGTACTCCGGTTTGAATAAAGGGAATCTCGGGATCCGAAACCGTGGCGGCCTCGGTGGAGGACAGGCGGGTGAGCCTCACCATAGGTGTCTCCACGTAGGCTGGGAAAATATCCTCTTCCGAGGTAACGGGAGGCTCATCGGGTATCATCATGGGAATAGCCAGCATAGCCCCCACCAGCAAAGTCAGGGACAGGCAGGCAGCCAGCAAGATGGTGGCACGGCGGCGCAGGATAGCGCGGTGATCTGTACGGATCGCCTTTAGGTCAGCGGCGCGGGTCAAAGCGTTCTGTACGATCTCCCCGTCCAGCATACCCACGGCATCGTTGAGTTTTTCTTTGTTCGTATTCGTTTTCATGATTGCTTCTCCTTTCAATCAAATGTGGATTCCGTCACGCTCCAGCGCCCGCTTGAGCTTTTTACGGATGCGAACCAGCCGCATGACCACGGCGGACTCCCGCAAGCCACAGGCCTCCCCAATCTCCGCGCCGCTTGCAAAGGAGAAATAGCGCAGGGTAAATATGACCCTGTCCTCCTCCGAAATGGTGCAAAGGAAGCGGTGCAAACAGTCCCGGATAGCCACAGCTTCCAGCGAACTTTCGCCTTCGGGGTCGGAGAGACATTCCGCAAGCTCCTCCAAGGAACCCTCGTAGTCCTCACCCCCGCGACAGGAGGCAGTCTTATAGCGCACACGGTCAATGGCACGGCGGCGAACCAGCGCGCTGACGTACGCCAATATACCTTTGGGCTTGTCGGGAGGAACGGCATTCCACAGATCCAACAGAGCGTCGTTGACACACTCCTCGGCATCCGAGGCAGAGCCTACTATGCGGTACGCCAAGCCGTACAGGATGCGCCCATAGTGACGGGATACCGCCTCCAGCGCGGCTTCGTCATGGGCGTACAACCCATCGCGCAGGGTCTCCTCGTTCCATTCTGTTTGCATCGTGTACTCTCCTTTCTGCTTTCAGCTCCTCAAGGCCATGGGGTCACGGGGAGCGTCGATTTTTAGGGATGACGGGAAGCGCTTCATCCATTATGTCGTAAGCCGCACACGCTCAACAACCATTTTCACAAAAAAACTTGAAAAAAGATACAAGACACAGCTCTCGCCGTATCTTGTATCTCGTATCTTTGTATCTCTACTTATTCCGCCAACAGCTTCTCCAGCGCCGCCAGTCTGAGACAGATGGTCAGCCCATCCATAGCCTGAGTCAGATCAGAGAGCGAGGGGAAGGTGGGAGCAATGCGAATGTTGGAGTCCGCGGGATCCTTGCCGTAGGGGTAAGTCGCACCCACGGTGGTGAGGGTCACGCCCGCCTCCTTGGCCAGAGTGTAGGCGCGCTTGGCCGTACCGGGCATGGTGAAGAGGCTCACAAAGTAACCGCCCTTGGGGTTGGTCCAATGGGCAATACCTGTATCGGTGAGGTCGCGGCTCAGGGTGTCCAGCACCACCTCAAACTTGGGGCGCAGGATGGCGGCCTGCTTCTTCATGTGCTCCAGGATGCGCTCGGCGTTACCGAAATACTTGACGTGGCGCATCATGTTGAGCTTATCGTAGCCGATGGTCTGGATACCCAAAGTCGGATCGTAGCCATGT
>JAZOOM010000006.1:0-2526 GCA_045655025.1 Eubacteriales bacterium
CACGGTGAAGATCTTCTCCGCCGAGGCCATGGCAGACTGGAGCCAGTTGAATTGCTCCGCCAGGGACTGGATGGGGTTGAAGAACTTGTTGATGTACATGTAGAAGGTCACCACGGTACCGCCCGTGATCATCTGACCCAGAAACTCCTTGTTTTGGATCACGCCCTTGCCGCTGAGGTAGAACAGGCACATGACGGAGGCTACGTAGAGCATGTACACCACGGGACGGAAAATACCGAAGACGAAGATCTGATCCCGCTTGGATCTGCCGAGGGCGGCGTTCTTTCGGTCAAACTCGTTCTTCTTGTGTCCCTCGCGGTTGAAGATCTGGATGATCTTCATGCCCGACAGATTCTCGGACAGGAAGGTGTTGATGTCGGTGGTGCCGTCCTTGACGCGACGGTAGGCTCTGCGGGAGAACTTACGGAAGATCACCGTGAAGATCACGATGAAGGGCACGAAGCACAGCACCATGAGGGTCAAGGCGTAGTTGAGGCAGAGCATGGCCACCAGCACGCCGAGGATCACGAAGATGTTCTTGACCAGATTGACGATGATGTGGGTGAACATCATGGAGATGGCACCCGTATCGTTGGTAACGCGGGTCACCAGCTTGCCCACGGGAATGTGGTTGAGCTGCTCGTGAGACAGGCTCTCAATGTGGGTAAACAGATCCTCGCGGAGGGCGGACAGAATGCGCTGACCCGTTTTCTGCAGAACGATGGCCTGAACGTAGGTGCAGATCATGGACACCACCAGAATGGAGGCGTAGACCGCCACGGAGGTGTAGAGGTAGGGCAGAGTAAAGCTCTCGTTCTGGATGGATTCGGTGAGGTTACCGATGACCAGAGGGGAGACGATATCGTAGACGATGGAGAAGACCATGAGGAGCAGTACCAGCAGGAAGCTGGGCCACTGGCGCAGGGCGTACTTGGAGAGACGGCGGACGATCTCCCCGTCCTTCATGTGACGGTCAAAGCCGATGGCCTCCTTTTTGTCCTTCATGGTGGCGTAGGCGATGAGGAAGATCAGCGACAGGGTGCCCACGATGCCGCCGATGATGAGAAGGGGCAGATATTCACGCACGGCCGCTCACCTCCTCTCGGTTGCTTGTCGGTTGGTCGGTTTCCTTCATGGCTCCCTGCACCTGCTGGAGCTCCACCATGGTGCGGTAGTCGGGGCAGGTCGCCAGCAGCTCGTCGTGAGTACCCACGGCGGCCACGCGGCCCTCGTCGAGGAAGATGATCTTGTCCATGCCCTCCACCGTGGAGATACGGTGGGCGATGAGAATGGTAGTCTTGCCCTTGCGGATGCGGCGGAGATTGCCCAGAATGGCCTTCTCGGTGCGGAGATCCACCGCAGACACCGCGTCATCCAGAATGAGGATGGAGGCATCCTTCATAAGGGCGCGGGCGATGGAGATTCTCTGCTTCTGACCGCCCGATACGGTGACACCGCGCTCACCAAGGACGGTTTGATACCCCTCGGTAAATTCCGAGATGTTGTCGTGGACGTCGGAGAGGCGGGCGGCCTCCTCAATGACGGCCTGCTCGTCGGTGTCGGATGCGAAGGCGATGTTATTGGCGATGGTATCGCTGAACAGGAAGTTATCCTGAGGGACGTAGGCGGCGTACTTGCGGACGGTGCGGATGGGGATGGAGTTGACGTCGTAGCCGTCCAGGAATACGGTGCCGTCGGGGACATTGTAGGTGCGCAGGAGCAGATCCACCAGGGTGGTCTTGCCCGAGCCCGTCTTGCCGATGATGCCCACATTCTCACCCGCTTTGATGGTGAAGGAGACGTCGGTGAGGGAATCGTAGGAGCCGCCGGGGTAGCGGAAGGTCAGATTCCGCATCTCAATGTTACCCGCCAAGGGCGCGGCGGGCTCGCGGACGTCGGGGGCGTCGGTGACGTCGGAGGGGGTATCCAGAAGCTCCCCGATGCGGGCGAGGGAGGCCTTGCCGCGGGCGCGCATCTCAATGAGCTGGGAGACCGCCATGATGGGCCAGACGATGGAGGTGAAGTAGCCGATGAACTCCACCAGCTGTCCTGCGTTGAAGGCGCCGTGGTACACGAGGTAACCGCCGTAGCCGAGGATGACGCAGATGACGGATTCCACGAACAGGGTCACCATGATGTGGAGCAGGGTGGAGATCTTGGTGAACTCCACGTTGATCTTCTCGTTCTGCTTGTTCAGCTTGCGGAAGGACATGAGCTGCACCGTCTCCTTGACGAAGGCCTTGATGACGGCGATACCCGAAAAGTCCTCCTGCGAGAAGTCGGACAGGGCGGAGAAGGCCTCCTGCCGCTCGTCCCACTTCTTCTCCATGTAGTGCCCCACGATGGCGCTGATGACCAGCAAAAAGGCCATGGGCATCAAGGCTAAGAGGGTGAGGGCAAGGTTCATGCGGAACATTTTCCAGAGAGCCATCACGCCGAGGAACAGGGCATCCGCCAGCATGAGGATACCCGATCCGAAGCAGTCCTGCACCGTCTCGAGGTCGTTGGTGAAGTAGGACATGAGGG
>JAZOOM010000007.1:0-2073 GCA_045655025.1 Eubacteriales bacterium
GACGATCTTCTTTCCCTTCCACGTTACGGTATCCACGCCGGGCGTGACCTTCTGGCCCAGAACGGCGGTGATGCCGTTGTCCTTGACCTCACCCCGCTCCACCGCCGTATCGGCGGCACGGCGGGGCATAACGCCGCAATCGGGAAAATATTTCGGAATTCTGTTGGGTTCCATAAAAAGTCCTATTTGTTTAGTGATTGGGGGGAATTACTTCCCGAACAGGGAGAGGATGCGATCCCACAGTGTGGGCTTGTACGTGATCTCGTCTACGCCATATGCCGCCGTCAAGGGGACGTTGCCCAGCTCGCGCTTGGTGCCGTCGTGAGCGTGCTCAAAGAAACGCAGGTATCCCACCGTCTCCCCCGCCGTGATGGGGGCGAAGGCAAAGGAGGGAAGCTCCACGGTGCAGGAAATGGGGCCGTGATTCCGTTTCAGCACAACCGAGAGGGCGGCGGTGTTCTCCGCGATCACGTATTCCTGTGTCCCCGAGATCAGGTGCAGGGGAGCTGAAAAGAAGCCCTCGGCGCAAAGAGTGACAGATTCGTACATTCCGAAGCCGTATTCCAGCATGGCGGTGTGATCCCGCCAGTCGTCGGGAGCGTTCAGCGTTACGGCTACAAGGGTAACGCCCTCCCGCTCGGCGGCAGAGACCAGACAACGCCCCGTTTTCTTGGTAAATCCCGTTTTGACACCGATGCACCCCTCAAAGCTGTCCAACAGCTTGTTGTGATTGAGCAGAAGACGGATGCCCTCCTCTCCGCGGAGGGGGATGGTCTTGCGGTCTGTGGCGCAGATTTGGCGGAATACGGGATTTTGCAGGGCGGCGGCGGTGATTACCCCCAGCTCGTAGGCCGTGGTGTAATGCTCCTCGTGATCCAATCCGTGGGGATTGACGAAGTGCGTGTCGGTCAGCCCCAGCTCGGCGGCCTTGCGATTCATACGCGTGGCGAAGGCCTCCACGCTCCCGTCCACGGTCAAGGCAATGGCCACCGCCGCGTCGTTGGCGGACTCCAGCAGGAGGGCATACAGCAGATCCTCCAATGTCAGGATCTCGCCCTCACATAAGTAAATGGAGGATCCCTCAATGCCCACGGCCTCCGAGGGGATGGTAACGCGCGTGTCCACGGGGAGCGCTTCCAGGGCGACCAGGGCGGTCATGATCTTGGTGGTGGAGGCCATGGGGAGCTTGGCATGTTGATTCTGACCGAAAATGACTTGCCCGCTGTCGGCCTCCATCAGCACCGCGCCTCGGGCGGATACACCGGTCAGCGCCACGGGCAGGGAAGTGTCTCCCGCCGGGATCACGACGTCACCGCTCATGGAGGGTGTCAGGCATTGGGGAGAGTTGACCCAAGGTACCGCTTCCAACGGGGCTTCAGCATACGCCACTTGTCCGACAAGGCTCAAAGATAGGATGAGTATTGCCAGAGCAAGGGCAAGCGCGCGCCGAGGGGGAAGCGATCCTTTGTGATGATGTTGGTGCGAAAGAATTTTTGCGTACATGAACATTCCCGTCCCTCCGTAGTACAAGCATTTTCCATACTATATGGCGGGACGGGAATGATTATGACACCTGTCCGAGGGTGGGGACAGGTTAGAGAAGGGACGAATTACTCGTCGCCGCCCTTGCCCAGCAGGGCCTTGACACGGGCGATAATCTCGGGAGAGCGCTCAATGATATCGGCGATCTGCTCAATGGGATCGGAAGGATTCTTCACACCCACGTTGAGCATTTCCACCTCACCGGCGGCATTGATGACCAGAAAGCCGATGGGCTGGAGGGTCAGACCCGTGCCGCCGCCTGCGCCGAAGTTGACGGGCTTGGCGTTGGGATCGGTCTTGCCCACGTAGTCCAGACCGCCTGTGGCGTAGGCCATGGCAACCTTGGAAACGGGGATGATGACGGTGCCGGAGGGATGGGTGATGGGGGTGCCGATGATGGTGTTGGTGTCAATGAGGTTCTTGATGCTCTGGAGGGAGGTCTGGATGACGTCCTGCAGCTTGGTCTCGCTGGTGGGAGTACCGGTAGGGGTAGTAGACATGGTGTTTTTCCTTTCTTTATACGTGGCGTTA
>JAZOOM010000008.1:0-5032 GCA_045655025.1 Eubacteriales bacterium
TGCCCCCTCATCGATAAACCCAAATTTGAATCCCCTCATTTCGCCATACAGAAAGGAAACCATATGAAAATCGCATTTTTCGACGCCAAATCCTACGACAAGCCCTCCTTTGAGCATTTCGGTGCCGAGCAGGAGGTTGAATTCAAATACCTCGAAGCCAAGCTGAATGAGGACACCGTGGAGTTGGCCGCGGGCTACGACGGGGTCTGCGTGTTCGTCAACGATACCGTCAACGCCGCCGTCATCGACCGCCTCTGCGAGCTGGGCGTCAAGCTGGTGGCTCTGCGGTGCGCGGGCTTCAACAACGTGGATATGAAGCACGCCTTCGGCAAGATCCACGTGGTGCGCGTCCCCGCCTACTCCCCCTACGCCGTGGCCGAGCACACCATGGCTCTGCTCCTCACCTCCATCCGCCGCATCCACAAGGCCTACATCCGCTCCCGTGACTTCAATTTCAGCCTCACCAACATGACGGGCTTTGATCTCCACGGCAAGACGGTGGGCGTCATCGGCACGGGACGCATCGGACGGGTGTTCATCGATATCTGCCGCGGCTTCGGCATGAAGGTGCTTTGCTACGATAAGTTCCCTGCCGCAGGTCTTGACAACGGCGACACCGTCCGCTACGTCACCCTCGACGAGCTGTTCGCGGAAAGCGACATCATCTCCCTCCACTGCCCTCTCACCGAGGAGACCTACCACGTCATCGACCGTGACGCACTGGCCAAGTGCAAGCGAGGTGTCGTCCTGCTCAACACCTCCCGCGGTGCGCTGGTGGACGCCGAGGATCTGCTGACGGCCATCAAGTCCCGCAAGGTGGGCGCGGCCTGTCTGGACGTATACGAGGAGGAGTCCGATCTGTTCTTTGAGGACAATTCGGGGCATATTCTGGAGGATGACGTGCTGGCACGGCTCATCTCCATGCCCAACGTTATCGTGACCTCCCATCAGGCCTTTCTCACCGAGGAGGCTCTCTCCAATATTGCCGAGACCACGGTGCAGAATATCGTGGAGATACTGGCTACGGGGTCTTGCCCCAACGAGCTGTGCTACCGGGGCGGGAATACCGAGGACTGCAAGACGGGAAAATGCTTCTGATGCCCGAGCACCGCAGCTCCGACAAATTTCTATGTAACTATTCAGTCGTGGTTCAAATTGCTGTTTAACGGGGAGCGGCAGGGCGCCGCCCTGCACCCGCCAAGAACCTTTTGCAAAGGGTTCTTGGATCTCCAAAACCTTTAAAAACATTATCAAATAACATCTTTTTGAAAGTTTTTGGAGTTCTTAGAACCTTCGCAAACTTTGCCGCAGGCAAATTTGCCCCGAGCGTAAGCGAGGAGGTTTTCAAAAAGGTTCTAAGCCGCCGGAGGCCGTGCCCCCTCATCGATAAACCCAAATTTGAAATCCCACAGGACAATTACCGCGAAAAAAACGCCCCAAAAGCGGCAAAATAGCGCAAATTTGTTGAATTCACACCTCGTTTACAATGAGTTTACAAAAAAGTGATATAATTTTTCAAAAATCATGTAAGATTTTGGTTTTTTTGGTGTCTTATATAGGTGAAAGCGTTTTTCACCTCACGGACGGTCATACGTGAGACGGATCGCTCCTCAAAGCCCGATTCCTCTTGAAAGGAGATTCACCATGAAGCGCATCTGCCAACGCGCCCTTGCCCTCTTTCTGATCCTTGCCCTGCTTCCCGTTCTGCCCGCTTGCTCCGACACAGCCGGACGGCTCATGTGGCTGGAGGAGGAGGAGAGAGCCTACGCTCTGTACGACGTGCTTGCTCAAAGCCTTTTGGAGGCTCATTCCATTGCCGTTACGTCGAATTCGGAGGTCGACGCAAGGCTGGGCGGCGAGAGAGTACGCATCACCTATACCGAGCTAAATCTCAGCCGGGATCAGAACGGAACGGGACGAACAGATCACTACGAGACCTCCTACCGTGTCAAGTACGACGGTATCCTCCATGGTACAGACTTCACCTACTACGACACCGCGGGCGGCTATGCCGACGGCTACATGTACCGATCCTACAATGACAACGGGATCAGAACAGGCGGCAAGACGAAGGTGCCGCATATCAAGTACGCGGAAGAATATTTCACCATGGCTGAGTCCTTCATTCTTCTCCCCGACACGTGGGAATGCACGGAGGTGTCCTGCACGAAGGAGAAGGACGGCTCCTTCACGGCTGTCTTTCGCGGTGTGAATGACGACGGGTTGGGTCAGCTGGAATCCTACTACGGTACCGATCTGAGTCAGCTGGGTACGGATATCTATCTGACCGATGCCGAGGTGGAGGTGCGCTCCACCCCCGAGCTCCTTTTTGATTCTATTCGATACACCTTGACCTACACGGCCTACGACGAGGAAGGAAACCCCCGGAGCAGCACCTACGACGTGGTCACCGAGCAGACCTATGCCTATGAGATCCCCGCAGATTTTTCGGGCGTTGACCTGAACGGGTACGAGGATATAGGAGACTTGCGGGTGGTGGAGGATTTCACGTATGAGCTGGAGAATCGCGTTTATGCCGATCAGGGATTCTATACCTACAACTCCCGTTACGTAACCACCGAGGGGGACGATACCTCCGTCTGGGTCTACGACGCGGAGATGGATTTCTACACGTCGGATGGCGGTATCGTATACGAATCCAAGGGCCGCTATGGCTATGAAGGGGAGTTTGGGGAGATCTTCCACACCCGAAGCGAGTACGAGGGTGGCGTGTTCACCTACTCCGAGCGGGTGGACTCCACGGGAGAGTCGTGGTCGGATTCCTACGAGGTCACCGAGGAATATCTGCGAGGAGTCATGTACTCCGAGGTGGAGCTTGGAGATTTCGCTGATTGCTACGTCACGGAAATTCAGACCCTCGATGCCAAGGCGGGACGCCACCGCCTGATCCTGGGAGGCGGGCTGGAGCGCATTTACCGGGAAAAATTCTCCGCCGAATACGGCCAAATGGACAAGTTTACCGCCTATGTGGACGTGACCTTTCAAGAGGGCGAGCTTATGTCCTACGCGTTCTATCTTTTGGCCGACGGTCATACGAATGATCATCCCCGCTACAGCTACGAAATGACCGTTTCCTGTAGCTTTGAGGAGCGGAAAAACGTCGCCGTTCCTCTGTAAGAAAACACATTTTTACGCATACAACGAAAGGAAATCACATCATGAAAAAGTACGTTGCAAGACTTCTCGTTTTCGCCATGCTGCTGACGCTGGCCGTGCTCCCCCTGACCTCCTGCTCCGAGGTTGACCGCTTTGCCCGCTTGGAGGGCGACGAGCGGGCCGTGACCTTCTATCAGATCGTGGAAACCAAGACCGATGAGGCTACCTCTGCCCAGGCGGTTCAGAAGATGGCCCTGAAGCTGGATATCGGGGACATGGCCTACGAGCAGATCACCGAGGGCTCCAGCACCTACATCAAGAACGGCGATGAGCTGACCTATCTGGAGCAGACCACCTCCACCGTTTGGGTGGGCGGCGAAAAGATCGTCACCTATGAGGACGAGGGCTACATGAACGGCATGATGTTCACCTACATCAAGGAGGACGGAGTGGAGACCAAGCTCAAGTCCCCCATCACCTCCGCCGAGTACGAGGCGTTCCGTGATAAGCAGGTGGAGGACGTTCCCGACACCTACGTGGGCGAGGGCTACTGCACCGACATGACCTGCGAGCAGGCCGAGGACGGCACCTGGACGGCCGTCTATCAGGGCTTTACCGAGGAAGGCATGAAGTCCTTCGCGTACTACCTGCGGAGCATTGAGACCGCCGTCAACGCCGAGCATACGCTGAAGGACGTCCGTATGACCGTCACCGCCGACGCCGAGCTGACCCCCGTTTCCATGATCATGGAATACGTATTCGAAGAAAAGGAGAACGCCGAGACCCGTGTGCCCAACATCAAGCTCGAGACGTACTTCTACGGCCTGAACAACACCGTTCTGGCCGACACCTACGACATCTCCGATTTCAAGGAGTTGGAGGATCTTCGCATCATCGGGGATTTCCTTTCCGCCATGCAGGATCGCGAGGAAGCCGAGAGCGGCGCGTTCAGCGTCACCACCAAGTCCACCGGCAGCTACAGCGGTGAGAGCGTGACCGACACAACGGAGCAGAACGTGACCTTCAAAAATCACGACGGCTTTGAGTTTACCCTGGACTACGAGGAGGAAGACTACCTGTTCAGCACCTCCTACAAGAAGGGCTCTATGACCGTGACCGTTCGCGAGAAGAAGACGGGGGAGAAGGTGCACAGCGAGTCCACCGACCTTACAGATTTTGAGGCACAGGCCACCGTTCAGCAGCTCATGAACCCCGTGACCGTATCCACGCTGGACATCGTGGGGGCTACCGTTACCGATGCGGAGAAGGGAATCTACACCTTCAACCTGGGCGACTCTGTGAAGAACGAGTTCTCCGAGCAGTATGAGGAGACCTACGGTGCCCCCATCAAGAACTTCAAGGGACACATTGAGGCCACCATGGTGGACGGCGAGCTCATGGAGTACACCTACCACGTCTACACCACCCTCACCATGGAGGGGATCACCCTGACCGTCACCGTGGACGTGACCATTGTCTTCTCCGACCTGGTAGAGGGCGGCGAGACGGTCTGATCCCAAACGCGTTGTCCTCTTTTCCTCCCTTTTGCGCCGTGATCCCCTCACGGCGCCCCCCGCTGTCTAAGGATGGCGGGGGTTTTTGTTTGGACTTCAAATTGCTGTTTAACGGTGCCAAGGAGCACGGCCTCCGGCGGCTTAGAACCTTTTTGAAAACATCCTCGCTTACGCTCGGGGCAAAATTGCCTACGGCAAAGTTTGCGAAGGTTCTAAGAACTCCAAAAACTTACAAAAAGGGATTATTTAATAACATTTTTTAGAAGTTTTGGGGATTCTTAAGGGACTCGCGATATTTGCCGAAGGCAAATTCGCCCCGAGCGAAAGCGAGGAGGTTTTCAAAAGTCCCTTAAGCGGGTCCCGCCGAGCTTGCTCGGCATGCAGTGCCCTGGCCGATAAAC
>JAZOOM010000009.1:0-4462 GCA_045655025.1 Eubacteriales bacterium
ACCTTCGAGCTGTTCTACTACGCCGGCTCGGTGCTGAAGCTCACCACCACCAAGGGTGCCTCCGACCCCTTCGTTACCTTCAACTACGCCGCCTACATGAAGGCCATGAAGCTGGACTGTGTGTCCGCCGACGAGCACAAGTACATCGTCATGACCATCCGCGCCGAGAACTGCTCCTCCGAGACATTTGAGCTCTTCTACTACTCGGGCTCCGTCCAGGGTGCTACCCCCGGCTACCAGACCACCGCCACCTTCGACGCCACCAACGACGGCTGGCAGAAGATCATCTTCGATCTCTCTAACGCCGACTGGAAGGGTGCCGTCAACGGCTTCCGTCTGGACTTCCTCACCACTCCCGGCGGCGAGGGCGAATCCGTCTACATCTACGCCATCGACTTCTACACGACCGCCAAGGAGGCCTACGGCGATATGAACATCGACCTGTCCAAGCCCGGCGAGGGCTCGGATCTCGTGGAATCCGTGGTGGACGGTGTCAACTACGATAAGCTCACCGCCGCCGACGAGGACGCCTCCGTCAAGTTCTGGTTCGACCACATGACCGAGAAACTCTACCAGACCAACGTCACCGCCAAGGAGCTCTACACCTACGTCATCCACATGGCGGGTAACAGCATCGAGAACTGCCAGTTCTTCCTTGCCCCCGAGTCTGACCGCTCCTTCTCCCTCTCCCTCTCCGATCTCACCGACGGCAAGGGCAACACCCTCCGCGCCGAGATCCTGCGGGAGCACTACGTCAACATCAACGGCCAGCGGGTACCCGATGCCCTGCCTCCCCTGAACGGCGCCGTATCCGTCAAGGGCGGTCAGTCCCAAGCCTTCGTGGTGAAGGTCTGGGCCGAGATGAACCAGCCCGCGGGCCTCTACTCCGCCACCCTGAACGTCACCGATGCCGAGAGCGGCAAGGTGATCAAGACCGCCACCGTCTATGTTCTGGTCTACGGCTTCTCCCTCTCCGAGGAGACCGCCCTGCGTACCGCCATCGGTCTGGGTGACTGGCCCATCGCCGCCTCTTACCAGAACAAGGGTATGACCGACGTGGAGTACTGGGATCTCTACAAGATCTACTACGACTTCCTGCTGGAGAACCGTCTCTGCGCCTACCGCCTCCCCTACAACCTGACTGACAGCCGCGTGACCGAGTACCTCAACAATCCCCGCGTCAATTCCTTCGTCATCAACAAGATCAGCGAAAATGAGAGTGAGGCGTACGGCATCCTGAGCCAGAACTCCGGCTGGATGAAGAAGGGCTTCTACTACTACGTGGACGAGCCCTCCAACACGGGTCTGCTGAACAATCTGGCCGCCGCGGGCGACCGCCTGGCCCAGACCTTCCCCGGCTACAACCAGATCTCCCCCTTCTTCACCAATATCACCCTCGGTGAGCAGGATCAGATCGAGTTCATGAAGAGCTACGTCAACATCTGGTGCACCAAGCCCTTCGCCTTCACCCCCCGCGATAAAGCCATGATCGCCGGTACCCAGTTCATGACCACCGCCGCCCAGGACGAGAAGTACGGCACCTTCGCCGAGCGTATGGCCGCCCTGGCCAAAGAGGGCCACGAGGCCTGGCTGTACGTCTGCTGGGAGCCCGGTCAGCCCTACGTCAACTGGCTGGCTCTGGGTGACGGTACCGAGCCCGTGGTCTCCATCTGGCAATGCAAGATGACGGATTCCGTGGGTATGCTCTACTGGGATGCCGCCTACTGGACGGCCGATCCCATGAACGACCTGACTCCTCTCGTGGGTGCTACCTCCCACGGTGACGGTGTCCTGCTGTACAGCGGCGCCCAGGTGGGCATCTATGAGCCCATCTCCTCTCACCGTCTGGAGAACATCCGCATGGGTATTCAGGACTACCAGCTTCTGACCATGCTGGAGGAGCTGGTGGGTGCCGAGGCCGCCGACGAGATGGTAGCCATGGTCACCATCGACGTGGTCACCTACACCTCCGACGACGACTACCTCAAGGCCGTCCGCGTCCTGCTCCTGGAGAAGGTCGCAGAGGCTCTCAACTAATACTTTCCCCTCGGGCAGAGACCGTCATGGTCTCTGCCCGTTTTTTCGGTGGATTTCCTCGGAAACAAAAGGCGCGTTTCTTGATGACTCCAACGCAGTTTTTGGGAAACGAAGCTGCTTGAGCTTCAAGATTTGGAAGCCAACACATCCAAAAATATGCATCATTCCCAAATTCGAGCATCCGAAAATATGCATTATTTTGATTTTCTAATATCCTAAAATATGCATTATCTCATTTTTTCAACATCCTAAAATATGCATAACACTTGACAGGACGGCCATACTATGGTATAATAAACCCAAGAAACGAGGTGACTTTCGTGTTAAAGCGTAAAATGTACGATACTTTACTCGCATGGAAAAACAGCGAAAAGAAGGAGTGCCTTTTGGTAAAGGGTGCAAGACAGGTCGGTAAGACCTATCTGATCCGAAGATTTGGAAAAAACGAATACGAAAGCTTTGTGGAGATCAACTTTCACGAGCAGAAGAGCCTCAAGGTCATTTTTGACGGTGACAAAACGGCAGAAGAAATATATAAACGCCTGACTGCAAACATTCCGGGTGTCAAGCTGATTCCGGGCAAAACACTTATCTTCCTCGATGAGATCCAAAAGTGTGCAGGAGCGCGCACTGCCTTGAAGTTCCTGGCGGAGGACGGCCGTTACGACGTGATCGCGTCGGGTTCACTTCTTGGCTTGTCCTACGGCAAGGATGACGATGACGAGGTCGAGCCCGTGGAATCCATTCCCGTCGGTTACGAAAAGACCGTTATGATGTACTCCATGGATTTCGAGGAGTTTTTATGGGCATACGGGTACACCGATGAAACGATCGCTTACCTGAAGAGCTTTTACGACTCGAAGGAAAAGATCCCTCCCGAGATCCACGAAAAATATGAAAGCCTGCTCCGCGAATATCTGGTTGTGGGCGGCATGCCCGAAGTAGTGGCAAGCTTTGCCGAGTTCAAGGATTTCACTAAGGTGCAAGAGATCCAAGATAAGATCCTTTCATCCTATGCGGATGATATCTCACAGCACGCCAAGGGAGCGGAAAAGGTGAAGGTTCGTCATTGCTACGACAGTATCCCCCGCCAGCTTGCCAGAGAAAACAAGAAATTCAAGTATTCCGAGATCGAGCATAAAGCGACCGCACGCAAATACGGCGATAGCGTGCGATGGCTCCGTGACGCCAATATGGCTTATATGTGCTACAACACCACACTCCCCACGTTGCCGCTGAAGGCTTACGAAAAGGATAATGAATTCAAGCTCTACATGGCCGATACCGGACTTTTGCTTGCCTTGTTTGGCTTTGCTACCAAACAGGCGCTTCTGAACGGAACGTTGAAGGGATTTGCCAAGGGCGGTATCTACGAGAATTTCGTCGCTGAAACGCTGGTGAAAAACGGCTATACGCTACATTACTATAAACAAGGCGACAGCTCTGAGCTTGAGTTCGTCATTGAAAAGGACGGCGAGGTTATTCCGATCGAAGTGAAAGCCGGCGACGCCGCGACAAAATCCCTCGACTCGTTTATTGACAATTTTGAGCCCTCCATCGCCTTTAAGCTGATTGGCGGTAACGTAGGTATTGCAGATAAAAAACTCACTCTTCCGCATTTTTTAACTATGTTTATCTGATATGCAGGAAACAAATCGTCAACCTGACAAACGGAGAATAATCCGCCCACATGGGAAATTTTTCAAAAATATTTCTATTTCTAAAAATTTTCTAAAAATTACCTCCCCGCCCGTTCGTCAAATTGCACAACACCTCCGCACCCCCTCAAATCCCCCCTGAAAACCTGTCATTACCCCTCCGAAAAAGGGGGTACGACGCAGGGATGACAAATGCAACCCTATAATAAGGAAGAAATACCATCGAAAAAGCACTTGTTTCGGTGGTATTTTGTTATTTTTTTGTCAGAAATCTTGATATTTTTTTGTCAGTATCCCCCATGGGGCAAAAACCGCAAAAACAGGGGGGGAAAAGTTTGTGGAGTTTTGAAATAAAAAATATTGCGAAAACTCTTGCATTTTTTTCGTCATTTTGATATAATACATGGTGAATAGATTTGTCTTCTATCAAAATCCATCAGAAGGAGAACACGTCATCATGAAAATACTGGTTGTCAATGCCGGTAGCTCGTCGCTGAAGTATCAGCTCTTCGACATGGACGAGCACAAGGTGCTGGCGAAGGGTCTCTGCGAGCAGATCGGTCCTGCGGGTAACATCACCCACAAGCGTCCCGGTCAGGCTACCTACGCCGAGAGCTACCCCATGCCCACCCATAACGAGGCCATCGAGCTGGTTCTGAAGCTCCTGACGGACGCCGAATGGGGCGTTATCAAGAGCGTGGACGAGATCGGTGCCGTCGGCCACCGCTTCGCACACGGCGGCAAGTTCAAGAGCTCCCAGGTGCTCA
>JAZOOM010000010.1:0-8231 GCA_045655025.1 Eubacteriales bacterium
CACGTCGCCGCTGCCCCCTGTGGCCATGCCCGCGTTGCCCGCCGCGCAGAGGAACACCTCGCCCTCGGGGGAGGCGATCACCGTGTGAGCATCCTTCAGTACCACCGTCACCCCCCACGTGGATGCAAATTCCTTCGCAACTTCCACGGGGGCGGCCAAAATCTCGGAAACAGGCTTCCCGCACAGACGGGACATCTCCATGGGATGGGGGGTGACGATCACCTGCCTGTGATGGGCGAGCAGATCTCCCCACAGGGAGGGATCCTTCACCGCGTGGTTGATGCCGTCGGCATCCAGCACGGTAGGAGGAACCACCCCGTTGGCGGGACAGGCCTTCAGCACCCTCCGCAAGGCCTCGCGGGACAGCTCCGACGTGCCAAGTCCGCACCCCAGTACCAGCGCATCGCCCTTGGCGTAATCGGCCGCCTTTTCGGCTGTGTCGTAGGTTGATACAATGGCCTCGGGAGCCGTGGATTGCAGTACCACCCGATTGCAATCGGGGGTCAGCACCCGCGCCAGTCCCACGCCGCTCCGCAGAGCCGCCCGGGTGGCCAGCACTGCCGCTCCGCTCATGCCCTCCGAGCCGCAGAGGAGGGAGACCTGTCCGTAGCTGCCCTTGTGGGAGCGGCGGGCACGGGGAGACAGAACGCACCGTAAAAGTGCTTCGTCGGCCAAGCGGGCAAAGGGGGCTTCCACGGGGGAAAGGTCAATACCCAGATCCGCCACGAAAATATCGCCGCACAGATCTGCCCCGGGATAGCGCAAAAGTCCCGCCTTGAGAGCCTGCATGGTCACGGTGGCCGTGGCGGGGAGTGCCACGCCCATGATTTCGCCCGTGTCGGCGTTCACACCCGAGGGGATATCCACCGCCAGAACGGGGACACCGGATGCGGCTACCTCGGTCAGCAGGGAAGCAAGCTCTCCATCTATCGGGCGGTTCAGCCCGATGCCGAAGATCGCGTCCACCACCACGGAGGCCTTCTTCAAAGCCTCACGGGCGGCTGACAGAGGCAAGATGGGAACCTTCGCTTCCTTTGCTTCCGCGTACAGGCGCAAGCAATCCATGCCAATTTTTCCTATGGACGGGAGATCGTCGGCGGATCGAGCGCCTACGTAGATCACGGTTACGTCACGACTGATGGAGAAATTCTCTCCCTTGAGAAGCCTGGCCATAGCCAGTCCGTCCCCTCCGTTTTTTCCCTCACCGCAGAGGATCACCACCTTGCCGCGGGGGGAGAAGGTTTCATGATGGCGGCACATGTACACGCAGGCGGCGCGAGCCGCGCTGCGCATCAGATCACATGAAGAAACTTTTCGATTACGGATGGTATGTTCGTCGCAGGCCTTCATTTGGGCGGCAGTCAGGATGGGAGATGGCATTGGGAGACCCCCTTTCGATTTTCTGCGTACAGTATACCATATTTGCGAAAAAAAAGCAAGAAAAATTTGCCGACCTCTTGACAGGCTCCCCATAGTTATATATAATGTAACCGTAACATATTCTTCGAAAAAGGAGGTGGGCACATGACTTACGTATGGTTTTTCCTGTATGCGGTGTGGTACACGCTGGGGGCTGTGGTGATCTGCGGCTTGGCGGTGTCTTTGTGCCGTAAGCTGTTCGTTTCTATGATGGGAGGCGGGTTCGGACGCGGTGTAGTCATGGCTACCTCCATTGTGGGTACTCCTGTCCATGAGTCGGGTCACGCTTTGATGTGCCTGCTCTTTGGTCATAGGATCACGGATATGTCTTTGTGGCAGCCCCGCGCGCAGGATGGGAATTTGGGCTTCGTGACTCACGCGTACCGCAAGCGCAATCCCTACCACGTGCTGGGCAACCTGTTCATCGGTATCGGCCCCATATTCAGCGGCCTCGGCGTTTTGGCGCTGGCTCTGTGGCTGGGCTTCCCCGGGGCTTTTGGGGAGTACGTCGCCACTGCCGTCTCCATGGCTGCCGCCGGGGAAGGGGAGCTGGCCATGGTGGGTGAGGGACTAAAGATGATTCCCCGTATGTGGCAGGAGCTGACACAGGGAGAAACGGCATCGCTATGGGGGAAAATCATCGCTCTTTTGGTGATCTTCTCGGTAGCTCAGCACATCAGCTTGTCGCCTGCAGATATCAAGGGCGCGCTATCGGCAATTCCCCTGTATCTGGTGTTGATCCTGCTCCTGACAGGCGTTTGCGGCCTTTTGGGCGCGTCGGCCATGGAGAGCGTGACAGAGGCTTTGTCCGTATTTTCGGCCTCTCTGACGGCTTTGTTCGCGGTGGTTCTGGTCTGTGCTTCCATCCAGCTTGTGATCGCTCTTCCCGTGTGGCTGATTCGCAAGCTACTTCGGTTGTCTTAACGCTTTTGAGGTTTTTCGGGGGATCTTTGAAGATCCTCCGGTGAAGAATCGACGGAGATTTTTCCAATATGTTCCTTCGATAAGGTATTCTTCCACCGCGGAACGCCCGTGGCGATTTCCGTGAACCGTCCGCGCGGGGAGCTCCCGAAATTCGTATTCCCCATGTCGGCTATATCCGGCTGTCACCTCCCCACTCTGTGCATTCCGCACAAGGGGGAGGTGCTTTTTTCGACACGTTGCATAGGGGGATGAGGGGGCTTTGTGTCATTCATACAAAATCTGTGTCGGATTTTTTACGCTCCCATCCCCTTGCATAATCTCTCCGGATATGCTATACTTATGGTAACCGAAAGCCCCCGCGTGGGGCAGCTCGGCGGAGGGGCGGTTGCGTGCTCCTTTGTATCATTCCCGCAAGAAAGGATGCTTTCCGATACGGAAAGCAACGGTTACGATCATGAAGAAACACATCCGTCTTCTTGTTTCCGTGCTGGCGATCATCACGGTCGTCTCCGCCTTGCTGACAGGCTTTATGGGTATTGTCAGCGTGTCCGCGGACGGAAACAATATTCAGTCCGACAAGGCCAAAAAGATCGACGCCTGGTCGGGCAGTGCCGCCGGACGAGGCCCTCAGCAGGTGTCCGAGGGCTCTGTTTACGGTATCCGTATGAGCTACGGTGCCCCCTTCAACGGCGTGGAGGTTTCCATGCCCACCTGGAGCACCGCCGATTCTGCCGCCACTCTGTCTCTCTACAAGTGGAACGAGGGCTTTGAGCAGACCATCGCCGCCGAGCCCATCGCCAAGCAGGTCTTTGACCCCGCCAAGGACAATTCCTTCAATAAGCTTACCTTTGACGAGCAGCCCGTGGGCGAGTATCTGGTCACCATCTCCGACGTCCGCGGTCAGGTGGGTGTCTGGAAGACCAACATGACCGTCAGCAAGGGCTTTACCTACATGGACGGCGCTGAGACCCAGGCTGACTGGGAGATGCGCGTCTACTTCACCAAGACCCCCGTGGAGCCCTTCTTTGCCTGTGAGAGCGCCAACGCCGTGGACGGTAAGCACGTTCTGCCCCCCGAGCCCGAGATCCCCGCAGACAGCCTTCTGAACACCCATAAGGTCATGCCCGATACGTGGGTCTTTACCGACGGTCTGGGACGTGTGTCTCTGACCAACGCTGATGTGGGAGATCCCAAAGAGGATAAGACGCTGGCCATGTTCTACTGGACGTGGCACACCAAGGCCATGGCCGCCGCGGGCTACACCGACACCACCAAGCTTCTGGAAAAGTACCCCGAGGCCAAGAACGACTACAACCACGCCGCCTGGGTGGGTACGGGTCACTACTGCTTCTGGAACGAGCCCATCTACGGCTTCTACACCACCGAGGATCCCTGGGTGCTCCGCCGTCACGCCGAGTTGCTGGCCAACGCGGGCGTGGATGTGATCTTCACCGACAACACCAACGGCAACATGACCTGGAAGGCCTCCTATACGGCTCTGTATAAGACCTGGGACGACGCCCAGAAGAACGGCGCCGTCAACGTCCCCAAGGTCTCCTACCTCCTCCCCTTCGGCGCCAATGACGCTTCCAAGGATCAGCTGGAGAACCTCTACTTGGATATCTACCGCCCCGGTAAGTTCCAGAATCTCTGGTTCTACTGGGAGGACAAGCCCATGCTCATGGCTCATACCGGCAATGTCAGCGCGGGAAATAATCTGGGCAAGGAGATCCTCAACAATTTCACCTTCCGCGCGGGTCAGCCCGGCTACCGCGTGAATTCCACCTCCGCCAAGCAGTGGGGCTGGCTCTCGGTCTTCCCCCAGGCACTGTACTCCACCCGCGGCCAGAAGGGCGTGGAGAAGGGTGAGATCGAGCAGATGACCGTAGGCGTGGCCGTCAACCACAACTACCTCACCAAGGAGATCACCGCCATGAACGGCAAAAACGTCATGGGCCGCTCCTACACCACCGATTACGAGAATCGCTACGACGTGGAGGGCGCTGAGGCCTCCAAGTGGGGCTCCCAGTTCTCCCAGCAGTTCGACTACGCCCTTGAGGTGTCCCCCCCCGTCCTCTTCGTTACGGGTTGGAACGAGTGGCACGCATGGCGTCAGCCCGATCCTTGGGGCGGTGCGAACTCTCAGGTGAACAATGCCCTGGTGGATCAGTTCAGCGACGAGTTCTCCCGTGATCTGGAGCCCTCCAAGGGTGCGCTGCAGGATCACTACTACTACCTCTTCGTCAACTACGCCCGTAAGTACAAGGGCGTGAACCCCATCCCCACTCCCTCCCTGTCCGCCACCATCGACATGACCGCGGGCATTGACCAGTGGAAGACGGTAGAGCCCTACTACGCCGCCTACATCGGCAACACCTTTGACCGCGACAGCTCGGGCTACGGCGAAGCCTACTACACCGAGACCTCCGGCCGTAACGACATCATCGGTGCGCAGGTCGCCCGCGACGGCGAGTTCGTGTACTTCCTCGTGGAGTGTAAGGACAATATCACCCCCTACACCGACTCCCTGTGGATGAACCTCTACATCGACACCGATCAGGCAAACCAGGGCTGGAATACCTTCGAGTTCGTCCTGAACAAGACCGCCGCCTCCGAGAAGACTCTGGTGCTGGAGAAGTTCACCGCCGAGGGTGACTACGCCAAGACCGAGAAGGTGGCCGATGTGGAGTACAAGGTGGACGGCCGCTACATGACCGTCAAGATCGCCAAGTCCGATCTGGGGCTTTCCGGCAACAACTACACCGTAAACTTCGCATGGACGGATAACGTCCACGACGAGGGCGACAATGCCAAGTTCTCCGGCGATATCAAGGACTTCTACATCTCCGGCGACGTAGCCCCCGGCGGACGCTTTAAGTACAGCTACATTTCCACCGCCGAGAATGCGGGGGTGTCCGAGGAGACCGAGCCCGTGACCGACCCTGCCGACGAAACCACGGAGGCTCCCACCGCTCCCGTGGAGACGCCCACCGAGGATCCCACCGAGGCTCCCACCACCCCCACCGAGGATTCCACCGAGGAAGTTACCGAGACTCCCAAGAATGGCTGTAAGTCCTCCGTGTCCGTTGCCGCTGCTGCCGCCGTACTGACCGCCGCTTGCGCTGCTGTGGCTCTCAAGAAGAAGGAAGACTGATCCTATACTTTCCCATCCCCCGCCCCATGGCGGGGGATATTTTGTGATTACGAACAAAGAAGGGAAATTATCTTTGTTCACTCCGCCAAAAATGCGGAAGCCTTCTTGACCGACGGCGCGGAGCTATGCTATAATAGACTTATCCCCCGAAAGGAGCTCTCTCTCTATGAAATCATTTGCCCGCATCGTTATACTCCTGCTCACCGCCTGCCTCCTTTTAGGCAGTCTCTGCGCCCTTCCCGCGCTGGCGGTCGATGGCCCTGTGACGGTGGATGCCCATAACGGCGGCTCCATGGGTCCCAAGCAGATCACATCCGACTACTGCATCCGCGTCAACCTCGGCGCACCCTTCACCAAGCTGACGGCGGTCATGCCCACCTGGGGACAGGCCGATGCCGAGGCCTCTCTGGCTCTGTACAAATGGAACGTGGACTACAACACCACCCTCGCCGGCGAGCCTCTGGCCTACACCAAGTTTGCTCCCCTTGTGGACTGCGCCACCAACGAGCTGACCTTTGACCCCCAGCCCGCAGGGGAGTACCTCTTCCGCATCGCGGATATCAAGGGCACCGTGGGTGTCATGCAGAAGGATATGTCGGTTTCCCAAGGCTACTGCTACGAGAGCGGCAAGGAATCCCGCGCCGACTGGTGGATGACCGTCACCTTCACAGAGAAGCCCGATACGCCCTTCAAGGAGGTCAACAGTATGATGGACGGCATCGACGGTAAGCACACCGCCCCCGAGGAGTGGGTGCCCGCCGAGAATCATATCCTCAACACCCATCAGGTCATGCCCGATACGTGGGTCTTTACCGACGGTCTGGGGAGAGTTTCCCTCACCAATGCCGAGGTGGGCGACCCCAAGGACAAGACCGTAGCCATGTTCTACTGGACGTGGCACGGCGGCAGAGGCGCTACCCCCCTCAACCTCACCGAGTTCATGGAGAAGTACCCCGAGGCCAAGAACGATTACAACCATCCCGCATGGCCGAATAACGTGGCCTACTTCTGGAACGAGCCCGTCTTCGGCTACTACAGGACCACCGACGAATGGGTGCTCCGCAAGCACGCCGAGCTGCTGGCCAACGCGGGTGTGGATACCATCTTCACCGACAACACCAACGGCGGCTTTACGTGGAAGGAAAGCTACGACGTCCTCTACCCCACGTGGGAAAAGGCACAGAACGAGGGTGCGGTGGATGCGCCCAAGGTGTCCTTCACCCTCCCCTTCTACCCCTTCAACGAGAGCTGGGATCAGATCACCAGCCTCTACATGGATATCTACCGCCCGGGTAAGTATCAGAGCCTGTGGTTCTACTGGGAGGGTAAGCCCCTGCTCATGGCCTGTGACGATCACAGCGCCCAGCAGACCGATAATCTCCGTAAGGAGACCTACCGATTCTTCACTTGGCGCCGTCCCTTCATCGGCGGCGACGCGACCAGTAGCGAGTATCGCAAGACCGGACAGTGGGGCTGGCTCTCGGCCTACCCTCAGGTCACCTTCCCCGGTACCCGTGAGAATGCCGTAAAGAAAAAGGTGGAGCAAACCACCGTGGGCGTCAGCCAGAACCGCAGCTACGCAACGGGGGAGGGCACCGCCATGAACGGCGAGTTCGTCACGGGACGCTCCTACACCTCCGCCTTCCAGGATCGCTACGAGAAGGAAGGCACCGAGGCCACCAAGTGGGGCTACTTCTTCTCGGAGCAGTTCGACTACGCTCTGGAGCAGGATCCTCAGGTCATTTTCGTGACGGGCTGGAACGAGTGGACGGCAGGCCGCCATCAGGAGTGGGGCGGCATTGAGAACGCCTTCCCCGATCAGTTCATCGACGAGTTCTCCCGCGACATCGAGCCCACCAAGGGAGAGCTGCAGGATCACTACTACTACCTGCTGGTCAACTACGTCCGCAAGTTCAAGGGCGCGCGCCCCATCCCCACTCCCAGCCAAAACACTACCATCGACATGACGGCAGGGAAGGATCAATGGAATACCGTGGAGCCCTACTACGCCGCCTACATCGGCAACACCGATGACCGCGATGCCGAGGGCTACGGCGACCTCCGCTACACCGAGACCTCGGGACGAAACGACATCATCGGCGCGAGAGTTGCCCGTGACGACGAGTTCGTGTACTTCTTCGTGGAGTGCAACGAGACCATCACCCCCTATACCGATTCCCTGTGGATGAATCTCTACATCGACTGCGATCAGGAGAATCAGGGCTGGAACACCTTCGATTTCGTGGTGAACAAGACCGCCGCCTCCGAGGGTACCCTGGTGCTGGAGAAATTCACCGCCGAGAACGATTACGCCAAGACCGAAAAGGTGGCCGATGTGGCGTACAAGGCAGACGGCAAGACCATGACCGTCAAGATCCCCAAGTCCGCGCTGGGGCTGAACGGCGACGATTACACCGTCAACTTCGCATGGACGGATAACGTTCACGACGAGGGGGATTACGGGAAGTTCAGCGGCGATATCATGGACTTCTACATCTCGGGCGACGTCGCCCCCGGCGGCCGCTTCAAGTTCTCCTATATCTCCACCGCCGAGAACAGCGGTAAGACCTCCGAGACCGAGGCCCCCACCGAGGCACCCACCGAGCCCACCGAAACTTCCACCGAAGCACCCACCGAGGTGCCTACCGAAGCACCTGACGAGACCGAAGCCTCCTCCGGTGGCTGTAAGTCCTCCGTGGGTGCCGCCGCCGCCGTTATGGCGGCCGTGGCCGCC
>JAZOOM010000011.1:0-2614 GCA_045655025.1 Eubacteriales bacterium
ACCCCGACGTGCTTCTGTCCAATACCTTGGCCATCTTCACCGAGGAGGAGCTTACAGGGAGCATCCTTCCCTCTCACGCGTTCCATGGCTACACCACGGAATACTTCGGTCTGTGCGCCTTCTACGAGACCGAGGCGGAGATCCCCGCGGATGCGGTGGTCTACCGTCCCGTTACGGTCTACGGGCGGGAGCTGTGGTTCGCCGTGACCGACGTACGGAACTGAGGCGCCTGTCGTTTGATAATCAAAACACCGTACCGCCCATCATCGGGTGATACGGTGTTTTTGCGTGCGCTTTATCCAATCCTTACAAAAAGAGTCATCCTGAGCGGAGCAAGCACGAATGCCGCGAAGTCGAAGGATGTCAAAGCGGGTAGGAGATCCTTCGACTCCACTCCGCGCAGCTCCGTTTCGCTCAGGATGACACGTTATGATGTTTGATTAGTCCTCGTCGGCCATATGCTCATCCAGCTTCTTCTCGATTCTGGACAGCTCCTGTGCCACGGGGTCGGGGATATGCACCTGATCCAGATCGTCCACCTTACGGCCGTGACGGCGCACCACGCGGGCGGGAATGCCCACGGCGGTGGAGTTTTCCGGCACCTCCTTCAGCACCACGGCGTTGGCGGCGATCTTGGAATTGTCCTCGATCTTGAAGGGGCCCAGCACTTTTGCACCCGCGCCCACGAGGACGTTGTTGCCGAGGGTGGGGTGACGCTTGCCCACGTCTTTACCTGTACCGCCCAGGGTCACGCCCTGATACAGGGTGCAGTTGTCCCCGATCTCGGTGGTCTCACCGATGACCACGCCCATACCGTGGTCGATGAACAGCCCCTTGCCGATGGTGGCGCCGGGGTGGATCTCAATGCCCGTCTTGTGGCGCGCCCACTGGCTGATGGCGCGGGCGGCAAAGTAATGCTCCGACAAGTAGAGCTTGTGGGCCACGCGGTAGGCCAGAATGGCGTGGACACCCGAGTAGAGCAGGAGGATCTCCAAATCACTGCGGGCGGCGGGGTCGCGCTGGCGGACGGCGGCGATGTCGGCGGCGATCTCCTCGCGGACGGCGGTCACGGTGTCGGCCACCTTCCCCACGGACTTTTTGAAGATGCGGGGGAGGTCGAAGTTGATGATATAATCGGAATTACGGTTCATGACGGTACCTCATGGGGGTTGGAATGGGGAACGGAGGATCAGCGGGGCATTTTAACGGCGGCGGCCGACTTTCTTGGAGAGCAGACGGACGAGGCGCTCCAGAGCGGGGGAGAAGACGAGGTTGATGGCCAGCTCCAGCAGGTAGTTGATGCCGGCGCAGAGAATGAGGATGAAGTACACGGCGGTGTAGCCGGATCCTGCGAGGTAGGCGTTGATGGTGTTCATGATGATGAAGCACCCCAGCACGAACAGACCCGTGTTGACGGTGGGCACCAGCGCGGCGGCGACGAATACGGCCAGCAGGGTGTTCTTTTTGGACAGGGCGCGATAGACCCAACCGGCTACAAAGCCTGCGGCGGTGGTCTTGACGATGCAGATCAGGGCGGCCATGACGGGGGTGTTATCGAACAGGAAGCCCGTGAAGGGATCCATGTGCATGACACCGAGGGTAACGAATACGGTCGCGCCGTAGACGAAGCCCAGAATCGCGCCGGCGGTAGGGCCGAGGAGCATAGCACCCAGAGCAATGGGGATCAGGACCAGCGAGATCTTGGTGCCGGGCAGAGGAATGGCCGCGCCCGTAAAGTGCAGGACCATGAGTATGGCGGTGAGCAGGGCGAGCTGGGCGAGGTACAGGATGCGCTGCTTTTGTTGAGCGCGGCGATCCCGCAGGGTGGTACGGCCCATGGTGCCGTCCGCGGCGGAGAGGTTGTTCCGCTCGTTTTGGTTGTTGTTCATTTGATTTTCTCCTTCGGGGACTTTCACCCCGTGCTGCTATCCACTGTGGGTATAGCGCGTAAAATTTATTTGATGCCCTTACGGGGGATCAACAATTGTGGTATCGAGACACAAAATATAGGATACGGGGAACGCTTACTTGTTCCGTTTCAGATCCCGCTCGGCGGTGGCCTTATAGATGAAGTACAGGCCGAGGAGGGTCAGATCCGATTCGTAGATGATGCTATGAGTACAGGCGGGAAGCACCAGCTCCGCAAGCCCACCCGTGGCCACCATAGGCAGAGCGGCGTTCATCGGGAGCTTCAGCTCGGCCTTGATGCGGTCGATGAGACCGTCCACCATGCAGGCGGTGCCCAGCACAAGCCCCGAGCGGATGGCGGCGGTGGTGTTCTTGCCCAGCACCGTGTCGGGGGCCTTCAGCTCCATGTAGGGGATCTGGGCGGCGGCGGCGCGGAGTCCTTCCAGGGCGGTGGTCACACCGGGGGCGATGGACACGCCCACCAGCTCACGAGCCATATTCACCGCTCCGCAGACCGTGGCGGTGCCGAAATCCAGAAAGATCACGGGTGCGCCGTAGAGGCTCACGGCGGCGGAGGCATTGGTGACGATATCTGCCCCCAGGGCGGCGGGATCGTCCACCCGCAGGCTGATGCCGGTGCGGACACCGCCCCCGATGTGGGTGACGGAGATGGGGGTATCTCCCCCGAGCTTTTGTATGGCGGACT
>JAZOOM010000012.1:0-5909 GCA_045655025.1 Eubacteriales bacterium
CTCCATGGAGTTGGAGGACTACCCCGACGGCACCAACCGTCTGACCGTGGTGATGACGGCCAGAAGCCCGGGCAAGCGCATCTCCTCCCGAGGGGGCTGGTATCTGGAGCGGATCACCGAGGAGGGCGCCGAGCCCGAGGAGATCTACTACACCGAGGAGGTGACCATATCCGCCAAGCCCGGTCGGAACGAGTACGCCACCCTCACAAAGACCCTCCTCGGCACCAACACGGGGGGCGGCTTCCCTGCGGGCACCTACCGCCTCCACGCTACGGAGTATGACGGGGAGAAGTACGTCTCGGTGGCCTACTGTACCTTTACGGTAGGTGATCCCGACGAAACCGTCACCCCGCCCACCGACGAGACCAACCCGCCTGTGGTGGAGTATCCCCCCGCCGAGGATCGGGCATACACCGTCACCACCCCCGAGACCCTGGAGTACGGCGCGCAGGGGCTGGGCATCACCGTGAAGGCCGCCGAGCAGGGCGTGTCCCTGACCCCCCACCGCAACTACCGCATTGTCAAGCTGGCAGGCCCCGCCAACGGAAAGGACGCGGATTCCATGCAGACCGCCGAGGCCGTGACGATCCTGCCCACCGAGGAGAACGGCGGCTACGCGACGTATGGGGATTGGGTGTCCTTCGTGAACCCCGATCAGTGGCTCCCCGGCCTCTACCGCCTGTACGCCCTGAACTGGGACGAGGAGTATATTGACTACTGCGATTTCGTCATCAAGGGGAATCACGGCCTGGGACACGAAATGTTCCTGAGCAAAACAACCTATACCACGGCCGACACGAGTCTGAAGGTTCAGATCCTCGGACACGAAAAAGGAGGTATGGTCGTGTGGTACGAGGGCTGGTCTCTGTACGCCGTGGAGGGGGAGACCCGCACCCTCGTGGGTCGTTGCGCTCCCATTGAGATCGCCTACGAAAGCCCCCTCCCTGCGGAGAACGAGTTCGTTCTGCTGGACATCGGGCAGAGCATCAGCAACGTGACGGACGGGAAGTATAAGACCCTCTCGGCGGGAGACTACGAGCTGATGTTCGGTAACGGTGATCGGGCCCATCGAATGCCCTTCACCGTGGTGGAGGATCCCGACAAGCAGCTCATCTCAGGCACCTTCCTCTGGGTCGACGGTGATCCTATGCTCTGGGACGGTGGGGAGTACCTGCCCATCCACCTGCTACCCGCCACCGAGGACGTGTCCTTCGACGGGCTGACCACGGGATATTACGTCGAGGTGATCGTGGGAGACATTTTGGAGACCGCTCCCCCCACCACGCAGGTACATCGGATCGTTTCCCGCTCCGGCTATACGTCCAATCCCGATCTGCCGGCGTACGTGGAGTGGCTCTCGGAGATGGGCTACACCGTCACCGAGTACCCGGTGGCAACCCAAACCCTGACGGGCTATTTCCTCCCCGACGGACCAAGCGGCTTGCTCATCACCGATGCGAGAGGGGTCATCTATCTGCGCCTCCGCGCAGGGTATGACATCAGCTTTGACGAGCTGACCGCCGGAGATCGGGTGGAGGTTACCGCCTGGGATACCATCCTGGAAAGCTGGCCGGAGCAAACCGATCTCTATGCCCTCCGCAAGCTCTCCGACGGCTCGGTGTCGGATATTCCCGCCGATATTTTGGCCAAGCTGGAGGAAACCGGCTGGTATCAAAGCGGGGAATGACCCCGAACCAAAGCAATATCCAACCACCCTGCGACTTTGCGGGGTGGTTTTCTCTTGCCTTGGAGAAAAAAATGTGCTATAATGAAAAAAAGTTTTCCCCAAACCGACATATTCCCCCGAGTTTGGTTGTCTGTATATGTGAAACCACCCGAAAGGAGTGATTCCATGATCGACGAATCCATCATTGCCCTCTACTTCGCCCGTGATGAGCAGGCCATTGCCGAGACCGCCGCGCAGTACGGTGCTTTTTGCCACCGCCTGTCGGTGAGCATCCTGTGCGACGAGGGGGAGGCCGAGGAATGTGTCAACGATACCTACCTGAAGGTCTGGAATTCCATTCCCCCCGACCGCCCCCAGTCCCTGCGCGCCTACCTGGGGCGCATCGTCCGCAACCTGTCCCTCAACCGCTACAAGGCCATGCTCCGCCGCAAGCGCAATCGCGAGCTGGAGGCCTGTATGTTTGAGCTGTCCGAGTGCGTCACCCTCCCCGATGACCGCCTGGACGATCTGCCCGCCCTTCTGGACGGCTTTCTCTCCACCCTACGCGACGACGAACGCCGCCTCTTCGTGGGGCGCTACTGGCACGGCTATACTGCCGAATCCTTGGCGGGTGCCTACGGGATCACCCCCAACGCCGCCGTCCTCCGCCTCCGCCGCACCCGTGAAAAGCTCCGCGCCTATCTCACCGAAAGGGGGTACAGGATATGAACGCTAACGAGACCCGCGCTCTGCGCATCTATGAAAAGATGGGAGACATAGGAGACCGCTATATTCTGGACGCTGAGATTCCCGCAGAAATTCTTCCCGTTCCCGCGCCCCGATTCGGAGGACTGCGTCGATTTCTGAACAGCGGCTGGGGTGCCGCCGCCGTGTCCCTGGTCGTCGCTTTTGCCGTACTGGCGGCCGTAATCCGCGCGGGACAGAATCCTCCGCCCGTAACGACCGATCCCACCACCGACGCCCTCTCCGAGGAGGTCACCGAAGCCCCCACCGAGCCCGATACCACGACCGAGCCCGAAAGTGACACCGAGCCCGAGATTGAGGAAACCGAGCCCGAGTCGGTTCGTTATCTGGAATACGAGGAATACGTACCCGTGGAGCCCGTACCGCCCACGCGATGGGGAACTGTCTATCGGGAGGGAGATTTCACGTATTGCAGTAACGGTGACGGAACCTGCACAGTGGTGGGCTGGTGGGCACCCAAGGATACGGCTGAGCTGGTGATCCCCACCCATTCGCCCCTGGGCGAGCCAGTGGTGCGTATCGGAGAGTATTTCGCCATGGATTTCTACGGTCTGACCTCCATCCGCATCCCCGCCACGGTACGAGAATACGGACGGTACGCATTTTGGGGCATGAACGATCGAACGGACGCACCACCCACTCTGTCGGTTTACGGCGAGGGCGATACCTACGTGCAGAACAACTGTTTGATCGACCCTGCTACCAAGACCCTACTCCTTGGCTACGGCCCTATCCCCGATGACGGTAGCGTGACCCGTCTGGGTGATTACTCCATGCACCGCGTCCCCGAGGGCGGTATCCCCGATTGCATCACCTACGTGGGCATGGGCGCGCTGGGGTACTCTTGGCATCACTGGGGGACGTCCGAGTACGGGGACGGCATATACGTGGGGAGCACCGAGAATCCCTACATGATCCTTGTGTCGGCTAAGAAGGGGGTCACGTCCCTTACGGCACATCCCGACACCAAGATCCTGTACGGCTGCGGAGAGTTCCCGGGGGACTCCATAGGAGACTATTACGGTTTTTCAAGTCTGACCGAGCTGATCCTGCCCGAAGGACTTTTACAGATCAGCGGAACAGCCTTGATGTGGTCGAGGCTGTCCGTCCTGCATATCCCCTCCACCGTGACCCACATCGAGGAAGGCGCGCTGGCCTATGCCTCATGTGAGACTGTCACGGTCTCCCCCAAAAACCCCGTGTACCGCGTTGACGGAAACTGCCTGATCGAGGTGCCCACGGGGACGCTGATCGGCACGGGCAAGACATTCACCCTTTCTCACGATGGGAGCATTCGACGCATTGGCTTCAGCGCGTTCCGCGATTATGCCGCCGTCGGCGAGAGACTTTCTCTGACCCTTCCCGACAGCGTAGAGGAGATCGGACAAAAGGCCTTCCTGTATGCGGGCATCACGGTGACGAACCTGCCCGAGAGCCTCCGTGTCATCGAATACGATGCGAACCTGGACTACGAGTGGACGGGCAACGGGTCACTCCCGCTTCCCGAGGGACTGATCTATATGGATTCGGGTGCCTTCTGCAGAAACGTGGCAGAAAGCGTCATCCTGCCCGACGGGCTGACGGGCATGGGCTCGAGCATCTACTCCCGCTTAGCGACTGAGGCCACCGAGCTTCGATTCCCCAAGGGCATGACCCGCATCGGCACCTCCGCGGTCTGCATGGACAGCCGAGCCGTAACCGATATCTACGTCCACGGGGACGTGACCTATGTGGGAACCTCCCTCGTCCACGGCATGGAAACGTCCGTCCGCATCCACTACGACGGCACAGTAGCCGAGTGGAATGCCCTCCTGATCGCGCCGCTCAACCTCGAAAATTTCGGCGGGAGCACCCTCACCGTGATCTGTACCGACGGCGAAATATCCCTCAAATGACCCCCGAACCGAGCCCCTTTGGGGACTTTCCACAGGGAAGTCCCCTCTTTTCTATGAAATTTTCCTCTCCAAAATGAAAAAACTTTCGTTTACCCCCTTGCAAAAACCGCCGTTTTGGTGTATAATAGGATGTAACTGTATGCGGACAACCCTTTTTGAGGGGGGATACGGCCGCAAAGAACAAGAAAAATAAACCTTTGGAGGTATTTTACAATGGTAGTAGCAGGTGATTTCAAGAACGGTCTGACCTTTGACATGGACGGCGTTGTCTATCAGGTCATCGAGTTCCAGCACGTTAAGCCCGGTAAGGGCGCCGCTTTCGTCCGCGCCAAGATCAAGAACTGCATCTCCGGCGGCGTGACCGAGCGCACCTTCAACCCCACCGACAAGTTCGAGAACGCGTACATCGAGCGCAAGGATATGCAGTATTCCTACGATGACGGCGATCTGTACCACTTCATGGACACCGAGACCTGGGAGGAGACCCTCATCGGCCACGATCAGGTCGGCGAGAACTTCCAGTTCGTCAAGGAAGAGATGATGTGCAAGATCATCTCCTACAAGGGCACCATCCTGGGCGTTGAGCCTCCCACGTTCGTTGAGCTGGCTGTCACCTCTACCGAGCCCGGCTTCGCAGGCAACACCGCCACCAACACCCTGAAGCCCGCTACCCTGGAGACCGGTGCTGTGGTCAAGGTTCCCCTGTTCATCAACGAGGGCGAGGTTCTGAAGATCGACACCCGTACCGGTGAGTACCTGTCCCGCGCTTAATTGGCGGACACCCGCGGTCGGAATGACCGCCGCGGTCGAAACGACCGCAACAATTCCATTACAGTAAAGGAGACTTTATCATGTCTATGATGGAAAAGGCAATGTATCTGAAGGGTCTGTGCGACGGCGTTGACCTGGACAAGACCACCAAGGAGGGTAAGCTCATCGCCGCCCTGCTGGATATGGTCACCGAGATGGCCGCCGAGATGGACGATATGCAGGCTGAGATCTGCGAGGTGAAGGACTACTGCGAGGAGCTGGACGAGGATCTGGGCACCGTAGAGGAGGTTCTTCTGGACATCGACGAGGACGACGAGGACTATGAGGACGAGGACTTCGACGACGACTTCGAGTGCGACGGCAACTGCGCCGGCTGCGACTTCGACTGCGACCTCGACGATGATGATATGTTCGACGAGGACGAGGAGGACGACGAGTACTTCGAGGTAGTCTGCCCCGCATGCGGCGACGTCATCAACTTCGATTCCTCCATCGACCCCGAGAATCTTCTCTGCCCCAACTGCGGCGAGAAGTTCGAGTGCATCGTGGACGAGGACGATCTCAAGGCTCTGGAGAGTCTTGACGAAGCCTCCGACGAGGAGTAATTTCCATAAACGCTTCAAGAGGAGACCGCAAGGTCTCCTCTTTTTCGTTGACCGTACGGAAAATTGCGGTTTAACGGTGGGTTTCGACACGATGGATCGATATTGGATAACCTCTCGTAGGGAGCGACGCCCTCGTCGCTCCTAAACTAGAAAACCGCTGATTTCTTCTTGTCAAACAATGCTCCTACCCATTAAAGAAACAGAATG
>JAZOOM010000013.1:0-2046 GCA_045655025.1 Eubacteriales bacterium
GGGCGGCGACTTCATCCGTATGCCCTACGCCGAGGCCATGGATCGTGTCGGATCCGATAAGCCCGATATCCGATTCGGCTTTGGGCTGAAGAACCTTTCCGCCATCCTGGCCGGTACCGAGTTCAAGGTCTTCGCCGGTGCCATCGCAAACGGCGGCTCTGTCCGCGCCATCAACGTAAACGGCGGCGCATCCATGTCCCGTAAGGAAATTGATGCCCTTGTTGAGTACGTCAAGACTTACAAGGCCAAGGGTCTGGCATGGCTCAAGTGGGCAGAGAACGGGGACATTTCCTCCTCCTACGCCAAGTTCCTCACCGAGGCCGAGAACGAGGCCATCAAGGCTCGCATGGAGGCAAAGCCCGGCGACCTGATCCTCATCGTGGCTGACAAGAACTCCGTGGTCTTCGACGCCCTGGGCGCGCTCCGTTGCCATTGCGCCAAGAAGATGGGTCTGTGCGATCCCAAGGACTTCAAGTTCCTGTGGGTCACCGAGTTCCCCCTTCTGGAGTACAGCGAGGAGGACGGCCGCTTCTACGCCAAGCACCACCCCTTCACCATGCCCATGGAGGAGGATCTCCAGTACATCGACAGCGATCCCGGTCGCGTCCGCGCCAAGGCCTACGATATCGTGCTGAACGGCACCGAGCTGGGCGGCGGCTCCATCCGTATCCACTCGGGTGAGATCCAGTCCAAGATGTTCGAGGTGCTGGGCTTTACCCCCGAGGACGCCCAGGAGAAGTTCGGCTTCCTGCTGGAGGCCTTCAAGTACGGCGTGCCTCCCCACGGCGGTCTGGCCTTCGGTCTCGACCGTCTGGTGGCCCTCTCCATCGGTCTGGAGGACATCCGCGACGTCATCGCCTTCCCCAAGGTGCAGAACGCCAGCGAGCTGATGACCAAGTGCCCCGCTCCCGCCGATGCCAAGGCTCTGGAGGAGCTGGCTATTGCCATTGTGCCTGAGGAATAAGGAGTACGGCTTGAGGGAAACTTCTTGAAAGAAGTTTCCCTCAAACTCCTTTCAAGAACTTTCAAATAAGGAGGATTGTCCTATGAAGTTGTTTGTGTCGGCATTGGTGAAATTCCTCATCGGCCTCCTTCTGGTGGCTCTGTTGATCTTCCTCCCCGCAGGCACCCTCGCCTACCCCGGCGGCCTGTTGTTCCTCTGCCTGCTCTTTGTCCCCATGCTTGTCATGGGCGCGGTCATGCTACTCCGCGCCCGCGACCTCCTTGCCAAGCGTCTGGACGCCAAGGAAAAGCAAGCGGCGCAGAAGGGCGTGCAGTCCCTTGCGGGTCTGGTCTTTGTGGGCGGCTTCGTGCTGGCGGGGCTGGACTTCCGCTTCGGCTGGTCGGATGTGCCCCTGCCCGTGGTCATCGCCGCCTCCGTGATCTTCCTGATTGGCTACGGTCTCTACGCCGAGGTCATGCGGGAGAACGCCTACCTGTCCCGCACCGTCAAGGTGGAGGAGGGGCAGACCGTGGTTTCCACGGGGCTCTACGGCATCGTCCGCCACCCCATGTATCTGGCCTCTGTTCTCATGTTCCTGTCCATCCCCCTCGTGATGGGCTCGTGGTACGCGCTCATCCCCTTTGCCTTCTATCCCGTTCTCATGGTCGTCCGCATCCTCGACGAGGAGAAGCTCTTGACGGCGGAGCTGGCGGGGTATGAGGAGTATAAGGTGAAGGTCAGGTATCGCATGATCCCGTTCATTTGGTAAGCAATTCGCCCGAAAGGAGATTCCCATGCCTCTGTACATCGACACCCACGCCCACTACTTCGACCGCAAATTTGACCCCCACCCCCACAACTTCAACCATAAATTCAACAAGAACGGCGGGGGTGACCCGATTCTGGCCCGATACTGGCTGCCGATCCTGGCAGCCGCCATGCAGGTCTATGCGCTGGCACAGCTCTCCGGTTTCTTCCGGAAGGAATCCAAACCCAGAACGTTCGGTTTCACAGCGCGCGTGGCCGTGATGCTGTGTATTGCCGCCGTTGCGGAGGTGAGCCTTACCTACACACCGCTGTATTTTGGCAGCGCTCTGGTGATG
>JAZOOM010000014.1:0-7243 GCA_045655025.1 Eubacteriales bacterium
GGCGAACTACTCCAAGGATATGTACGTCACCGTGCTGGACGAGATGAACATCGCCCGCGTGGAGTACTACTTTGCGGAGTTCCTGTCCCTTCTGGAGCTTCCCAACCCCGAGGAGCGGTATCTGACCGTGGTCTCGGATACGTGGGAGAGCGATCCCGCCCGACTCAAGGACGGACGGATCAAGCTGCCCGTGAACATGTGGTTCATCGGAACCGCCAATAACGACGATTCTACCTTTGCCATCTCGGATAAGGTCTACGACCGCGCCATGGTGCTGGATCTGGATCGGAAGAGCGAGCGGTTCACCGCGCCCCCCACCAAGTCCATCCCCATGTCGGCGGAGCACTTCGCCCGCATGGCGGAGGAGGCGGCCAAGACCTACGCCGTCAGCAGCCGTAACAGAAAGAGACTCCAGCTGTTGGATCAGTACATGATCGAGCATTTCCACATCACCTTCGGAAACCGTATCATGAAGCAGATCCACACCTACATCCCCGTGTTCATCGCCTGCGGAGGAGACGAACTGGTGGCTCTGGACGATATTCTGGCCAAGAAGGTGATCCGCAAGCTGGAGACCCAGAATCCCATTTACCTGCGGGGTGCCGCCGACGGGCTTCTGTCCTATCTGGACGACCTGTTTGGCCCCGAGCATATGACGGCTTGCCGGGATTCCATTGCCCGATTGAAGAGAAATGCATGATTGATTTATAAACCAATTGTTTAGAAAATGCCTATTTGGGCAGGAAGGGAGGAGGAACGTATGACCTTCACAGACCGAAATAAGCTGATCCGCACCCTCTGCGTGACCTTGGTGACCGCGGCTCTTTTGCTGGCGATTTTGTTGTTGATCGCCGTCTGCGGAGACTCGTCGGGTGACGGGGAAGCTGAGGAGACCACCCGCCGCATCTTCCGACCCTCCTATTCCGACGTAACCATCGATCCCGAGGATGTTTCCGTCGACTGGCAGCCCGACGGCTCGGGTAGCTCGGATGGCACGGGCGGGACGGGAGAGCCTCCCATTGAGCCCGACGTGACTCTGCCCGACTGGGACGGCGGCATGGAGTGGCCCACCCTGCCTCCTACGCTGGAGACGGATCCCGACCTTGAGCTTCCCACTCTGCCCGAGGATTGGGACACCCTCCCTGAGGAGTGGGATACTCTCCCCGAGGAATGGGGGGATCTGCCCATTGACCCGGACGATCTGGCGGATATGTTGGCAGGTATGGACGGTTCTCTCGGCATGGCCGGGGGAGCGTTGGCCGCAGGAGTGGCCTCCCAGCTCACGGTCATGGAGATCTATGCCAAAAAGACCGATACCCTCTACCTCATGATGCAGGCCTTCGGTGACTACACGGGGCAGGGCTGGGAGGAGGCTACAGCCTATGGCCCGGCCATCAATTCGACAGGGTATTCCGCTATCTACCTCCCCCATTACCTCATGGATGCGGTCATTCCCTCCGCAGGGTATCCCTTGACCATTACGCCTACCATGGACGTACGGGTCATCCCCTACTTCATCGTAGCGGACACGGATATCACACAGCTCCAACCAAGTGACGTGAGCGCGCTGGGGAGAACAGATCAACCCTATACCCTCTCCTACCGTCCCTACGGCATCCACGTGTACGCTCCTTCGGCGAATTACTCCCTTGCTGAGTACGAGGCTGCCTACTCCGACTTTGTCCGTCGACAGTATCTGACCGTGGACGATACCACTCTGGCCTACATGAAGCTCATCATCGAGGAGCAGGGCTTTGACCCGAATGACCCCGAGATCGTGGAAAAGGTGGCCGCCTACGTCCAAAACGCCGCCACCTACAATCTGGCTTACGATCAGAACCTTGACCGCGAGCCCAACGTGGCCTTGGCCTTCCTCGGCGCGTACAAGGAGGGTGTCTGCCGCCACTACGCCACCGCCGCTACCCTGCTCTACCGCGCTCTCGGCATTCCCGCCCGCTATACCGTGGGCTTTATGACCGACGTGACCGACGGGGAGACCACCGCCGTCAAGGGCTCGGATGCCCACGCCTGGGTGGAGATCTACGAGGAAGGCTTCGGTTGGCGATACGTGGAGGTTACGGGATATACCTACGGGGATGGCCCCGGGGGAGATACGGGGGATCGCCCCATCCAGGGGGATACCTCTGACAGGGAGACTCTTCCCTCCGATCCCGAGACTACGCCCGACGGAATCGACGAGCCCACCGCCGAGCCCGAGACCGAGCAGCCCGATCCCACGGATTGGGGCGCGCTCATGGCGGGGGTGAAGGGAAGTCTGGCCACGCCCCAAAGCGTGCCCCCCTCCATGTTCCAAAATACGGTGCTGACCCTGCGCTCCGACACCTCCGACCGATTGCTGCTGAAGATCAAGAGCTTCGGAGATTACACGGGGCAGGGCTTCAACAGCGGCGCGGTCTATAACGGAAGCCCGATTTACGAGACCTATTCCTGGGCCTACCTACCCGGCCTGTATCTGGCTCGCATGGGATACGTTTCCCACTACCTGTACGTAGATGCACCCTACAAGACCGCCGTAGCCCCCTACTTTGTTTCCTCCATTGATTTCATCTCCCCGATCACGGTGGGAGATACTGTCATCACCGGGGGGGATCAGAAGCAGTACACCCTTTCCTACTACATCGCCACCCGGGATCTGACCTACAAGCCCGTTGCCTCGCCCTTGCTCAACGAGCCGAGCTACCGCGCCTTTGTCTATGAGCACTACCTGAACGTGGACGCGGAGACCGCCGCCTATCTGGCCGTTCTGATCGGACAGGAGGGATGGGACGGCAGCGATCCCGCAGTCATCATGCAGGTGGCGGAATACCTGCGGTCTCTGTACTCCGTCCTTCCGGGGAATCAGTACGACACCGCTTTGGATCGGGAGGAGAACGCGGTGGTAGCCCTCCTGAAGGATCCTACCGCCGTTACTCCCCGCCATCTGGCCGCCGCCGCTACTCTGATCTACCGCACGCTGGGCATTCCCGCCCGCTACACCGTGGGCTATCTGGCCCAGACCGAAGAGGGCACCTCCGTGGAGGTTACGGGAGAGGACGCCTACGCTTGGGTGGAGGTCTACGTGTACGGCTACGGCTGGCTTCCCGTGGACGTGGCGGAGCGGACCCCCGAGGTGCACTACACCGTTACCCTCAAGCCGGAGGATATGGCGGTGAAATACACGGGAGAATCCGTGTCCCACTCGGGTGTTCTGGAGGGCTTTGAGAAATTCGCCGCTCTGGGATATACCTACGACGTGACGGTTTCGGGTATCCGCCGCAGCTGCGGTCATACCGTGACCACCATTCAGAGCCTTCACATCTACGACGGGCGTGGCGTGGATGTAACACATCTGTTCGACGTGACCACCGAGGCGGGAGACCTGTTCGTCTACCTGGAGGAATTGTGGTTTGCCTCCGACGGGCAGACGAAGATCTACGACGGCACGCCCATTACCGCCGAAAACGTCCGTATGGTGGCAGGAAATCTCCCCGCGGGGTATTCCATTGTCCTTGAGCCTACGGGTACTCAGACCCTTGTGGGAAGCGTGTACGCCGCCTTTGAGGTCAGAGTGATGTACGACGCGGGAAACGGACATCTCACGGATCGAACCGACAATTATTTCCTGATCCACAAGAGCTACGGAACGCTGAGGATCATCCCCGCTCCCTTGACCCTTAAAGCGGCGGATGCCGAAAAGGTCATGGACGGAACGCCCCTCACGGCCAACAGTCTGGAGATCGTGGAGGGCAGCTTGGCGGAGGGTGATTACATCGCACGCTACTCGGTGCAGGGAAGCCGTCTCATGGTGGGGCGTTCCCAAAACGTGATCACGTCTGTGACCATTTTCAACGAGAACGGGGAGGACGTGACCCGCTGTTACACCATTGATACCCTGCCGGGCACTCTACGGGTGCTCCCCGCCGATACCCCGGCCGCGTAAGAATTTTTCGCTTTTTTGCTCTTTAACCATTTTGGAGGAACTATGCAGTACGACAGCTATCGGCAACGGGTGAAACGGGTTGCGGGCATACTCGGCAGAGTGTATGCCCACCGCCTGATCATCGGGATCGCCCTTGGTGTTATGACTCTGGTCATTACGGCCCTGGTCATGACCAAGGGTCTTCTGGTTGCGGAATCCGACTGCCCCTCCGAGATCACCTACGGGGATAAGCTGGGCTATCGGGTCAGCTTCATGACCAGTATCACGGTCTACGAATACCGCGAGCAGGGAAGCACGGCGTGGACGGAGGAGAAGCCCGTATTCCCCGGCTCCTATCAGGTGCGCGCTTCGGGCAGAAAGGCCTCGGGAGAGCGGGTCTATACCGAAGTCCATGATTTCACCATTCTGCCTCGGGAGATCAGCCTCACCCTGAAGGACACCGCCTTTGAGTACGGCGGCAGTCCCACCGTGGTGGCGGATCTGGCCAAGGGAGATATTTTGACCTGCTCCGTGAGCTACAACGGCTGGGGCACGTCCTCCCCCACCGCCCGTCCCGACGTATCCACCCTGTCCATCACGAACAAGAAGGGGGAGGATCGGCTGGCGGGGTATCGGATACTGCCCGTATCCTCCGCCGCCGTGACGATCAAACCCCGCTCCATCAAGATCACGGTGCGGGATGCCTCCAAGGTCTACGATGATACGGCACTTTCCTTTGACGGCTATGAGGTTTCGGGGGGAAGTCTTGTGGAGGGGGATGAGTTGATTGCCATCTTCCGCGACACCCTGGTGGATGCGGGAAGCAAGAGCAACACCCCCGAGCTTCGGGTCTACGACCGAAACGGCTTCGACGTCACGCACTACTACAGCTTTTCGGTCAAATCCGGCCGGCTGACGGTGGAGAAGCGGCCTCTCATCATCCAAGCCGCCGACTCTACCTTCGTGTATTCCGGCGTGCCCATCGACCACCGCAACTACTTTGTGGATAGCTCTACCTCTCTGGTCAGCGGCCACCGCTTGGAGGTCAAGACCGCCTCCACCATTCTGGACGTGGGTACGGCTCCCAACGTGCTGACCTTCACCATCCGCAATCGAAGCGGCGGGGACGAGAGCCGTAACTACTCCGTCTTCATCAAGGAGGGTACTCTTACGGTCACCCCCCGCGCCGTGAGCATTCAAACCGAAAGCGGTTCTCTGGTCTACGACGGCACCGATCAGTCCCTTCCCCACGTGACCGTGAAGAACGGCGTGGGCGACGAGTACCGCGCCGAGGGGGCTGTTACCCTGCGGGACGTGGGCAGGATCGAGAACCGCATGACGGTGAAATTCTACCGCGACGGCAAGGATATCACCTCCAATTACATCATCAACGGTTATACCTACGGCACTTTGGAGATCACCCCCCGTCCCTTGTCGGTACAGCTCAATCACAGCGAGAAGATCTACGACGGCACCCCCCTCAAGGCGGGCGGATTCATGATCAACGGCAACCAATATCCCCTTCCCAAGGGGCATACCCTGACGCTGAAGGCCGAGGGGGAGGTGCTGTTTGGAACGGCGCCCCAGACCTACGTGGAGGGCTCTGCCCGCGTGACCGATGCCGACGGCCGGGACGTGACGAGAAATTACAATATCACGGTCACCGACGGGACGCTGACCGTGACCCCCAGACCCATCACCATCTCCACCGAAAGTGCCTCCAAGGTCTATGACGGTGAGCCCTTGTACCGCCCCGACTGGACGTATTCCGGAAGCACGCTTCTGGAGGGACACGGGCTGAGCGTTACCGTGACAGGGGTCTCCGTCGTGGACGTGGGCTCTGTTACCAATACCGTGGAGCGCCATCTGACCCGCATTTATGACACGCGGACGGATGAGGACGTCTCTATGTATTATGACGTTACCTATTCCGAGGGCGTGCTGACGGTCAGTCCCCGTCCCCTTACGGTGTCCACCCCCGGAGGGGAATGGATGTACGACGGACGTCCCCACGAGGGAAATATGCAGCTTATTCTGGAAGAGGGCGCCTTGGTGGACGGCCACTATCTGGAGTTCGCAAGCCTACAGCCCGTGACCGTGACCCACGCGGGCACCAAGAGCAACGCGCTGGAGGCTCGCGTCATGACGAATGATGGGGAGGATCTGACCCATAACTACAAGATCACCTACCGATACGGCTCGCTGACCGTGACCAAACGACCCATCACCGTGGTGCTGGAGTCCGCCGAGATCACCTACGACGGACAGCCCCATACCTTCAAGGAAGTGGTACTGCACGAAAGCTCCCCCTACGGGCTGGTGCTGGATCACACCCTGATGATACAAAACCGCGATCTTTTGTACTTCACCGATGCGGGAACCTATGAAAACGACATGGCGGTGACGGTCTACTCAGACAGCGAAGTCAGCTTTGTGACCGCCAATTACGACATCACCTGCCTGAGCGGTACGGTGACGATCCGCCAGCGCTCCATCTCCATCCGCATGGACGGCGAAAAGATCTACGACGGGGAGGCTATGGATCGGGAGGATCTGTCCATAACGATACGGGCGGGCACGCTGGTGGATGGCCATACCCTGACCGCCGAGCCCGAGGCATTGACCTATCCCGTCAAGGCGAGCAGCCGCACCGTCAGCATTGATCCGAATACCGTGTGTATCCGGGACGGCGCCGGCATCGAACGAACGAGAAATTACCAGATCCGCTGTCTGGACGGCACGCTGACGGTGAATCGCCGTCCCATCTCGGTGGAAACCGCTACGGCCGAAAAGCTGTACGACGGTCTGCCTCTGACGGCCTACGGGGTGACGGTTACCAAGGATTCTATGCCCCTTGTTGAGGGGCACAGGGTGGACATGGTTGTGACGGGCAAGGGAACGCAGGTGGGTACGTACCCCAACACCGCCATACCTTCTACCGTCTGCGTCTCCGCGGGCGGGTTAGACGTCACCGCCAACTACGAATTGATTTCGGTCACCGAGGGTGTGCTGACGGTCAAGTATCCCACCATTCTGTCGGTCTCCACGGGAAGTGCCGAGAAGATCTACGACGGCATACCCCTGACCTGTCCCGACTACGAGCTGGAGGTGGGAGGAGATCTTCTGCCTGCCGGCTATCGGGTATCGGTGACGGTGACGGGCAGCCTGCGAGGTGTGGGCAAGACCGCCAACACCGCCGAGGTGACGGTGTACGACCGTCAGAACCGCGACGTGACGGCACTCTTTACAGTACAGCTCCATCCGGGCATCCTGACGGTGCTGGAGGATAAAAATACGGTCTTCGGCCGCGTCTTTGCCCAAACC
>JAZOOM010000015.1:0-5198 GCA_045655025.1 Eubacteriales bacterium
CGAAGAGATGCTCGATGGTGTGGGCGGCGGGGGTGGGCAGGTAGTCGCCGCCGTTGGGGATCTTCATGCGGATATCGTAGGTCACCACGTCCCCGTCGATGCGGGAGATGTACATGCCCTCGGTGAGGGTGTCGTGGTTCACGGTAAAGCTGGCAATGGTTTTCATGGAATTCTCCTTTCATATGGCGAATGATTCTACCCACAGTATAACACAAAAACACCGCCGTGTCAAGGCAAAAACCTCCCCACGGCGGTGTTTTATCGCACATTCTTGCGTTACACCTGATTTTCAAGCTCGCCTGCGTCCTCCAGCTCCTTCAATGCCTCCCATGCCTCGGCCACGGACGTGGCGGCATATTTAGCCAGCGCGTAGCGCAGGGAGGTGGGGCAATCCTCGGGAAGAGGAAGCGTGACAGCGGTGAGCATTTTTTTCTGGATGGCGGTGAGGGTCACGGCGCATCCTTCCTTGATCTTGACCATAACGGGTTCATCCTTTCCGTAGATTCAGCGGTGAGCGGGATGCTTCACAGCGGTGTGGACAGTTTTTTTCTTGCGCGGACGGCTGATGATGCCCCCCAGCAGATGACATGGCAGAACCGCGGAACGAAGCAACAGGGATAATAGTCCCCCGCTCTCGCCGGGTAGCAGAGCCAACAGAAGAAGCACGGCTGCCGTTAGTCCGCCCGTCAGCAGGCTTGCGCCCAGTGGGCAAGCGGTATTGAGTCGCCCCGCCACAAAGCCTCCCACGATGGAGGCCAAAGCCAGTGCGGCGGCGGACAGAGCAGACGTCAGCGGCATGGGATCCGGGCTGAAATAGGCGACGAAGGCCAAGGCTGTCAGAAAGGCCATGGCCGTCAGAGCCGTCACCCCCAAGGACAGGGGGAGTGTTTTGAGAATAGAGGAAAAGCCGTCCGATGCTTCCTCGAACGGCCTTTCTGTCTGCCTCGCCGTCGTTTTCCCGTGGGATACGGGGTGGGCAGGGCGGTCGGCGTGCTTACCGACCGATGCATGTAACTGATGGGTATGCTTTGCGGTGCTCATGAACGTCCCTCCGTTGCCTTTCAATGTGGTACAGAATATGCGACGGGAGAGAAGAGTAGAACAGCAAAAATCAGTTCTGTGCGTCCTCGGCCTTCACGTCCACGCGGGAAACGGCAGTCTTGAGGATGCGGATGCGGGTGCGGTCGTGGCTGGTCTCCAGCACCAGAGTCTCTTCCTTGATGCTGACGATCTTACCGATGATACCGCCAATGGTAGTGATTTCATCACCGACCTGCAAGCTGTCACGCATGTTCTGAGCCTGCTTCTCCTGCTTCTTATTGGAGCGGCTGGTAAAGAAGAACATAGCGACCATGGCCACCAGCAGAAAACCCATGGTAATCATAGAGCCCATACCGCCGGCAGCGCCCGTGTCGGTCAGAAAGAAAAGTGCGTTCATTGTGATAAATCCTCCAAATGGAATACGTTACCATGTATTATACCGCATTTACGGCAAAATATCAATGGCTTATTTGTAAATTTGCGTTTTTTTCTTGGCCTTTTCGGGAATATCAGGCCTGTATTCGAGCACTCTCTCCCCGCTTGTGGGTCAGAAGCCACTCGATGGCCCCATATTCGTACATGGCAGGCTCCCAAGCATTGTGATTGACCCCGGGTAGAAGGGTGAGCTTGATACTTCCGCCCGTGGCACGGACAGCATTTGCCATGCTGATGCTCTCGGTGACGGCTACCGTGCCGTCATCTACGCCATGAAACGCCCAGATGGGCACGTCCTTGATGCGGTAGGCGTTCCAGGCCATGCCGCCTCCGCAGATGGGCACGGCGGCGGCGAAGAGCTCGGGCACCGACATGAGCATAGCCCACGTGGCATAGCCGCCCATGCTGGAGCCCATGATATAGACGCGGTCAGGGTCGACGTTATCCATGGTCGAGGCGAAGCGCACGAACTCGATGAGCTCGGTAAAGCACATATACCAGTTGTCGAACTCGCAGAGGGGGCCTGCGACCATGACGGGAATATTGTTTTTGTGGATGTACTCCTCCATCATGTAGGGGTAGCGGGGCAATTCAAGATCATGACCGCGGCCGCCCGCGCCGTGGAGGTAAATGATGAGGGGATATTTCTTGGTGGGGTCGAAGTCGTTGGGCGTGGCGAGGTTGTATTGGATGGTGTTGTGGATGAGATGTTGCATGGCAGAGCTCCTTACTCTTCTAAATTGATTCCGTCGTAGAAAAACTGCGCCAAGGTCGGCCACTCCGCGATTGCCACGGGTTCCTCGTGACTGAATCGGATCACTCTACCGCTCGTCAGAAGGAGGACACGGTCGCCGTCGGGGCAGATCGCGATGACACTTCCCTGCGGCGGTGTTTCCAGCAGTTCCTCGGCGGCCAGCTCCTCCTCAAGGATTGTAGTCTCCTCCAAAGAACGGGCATAGGGCAGAAATTCGTACTCGTCGGACAGCTCCCCTCCGTTTGCCACGGCATAGTAGGGAGCGAGAGGCGCATAGGGCGTATCCGTAAAGGCTTCGACAGTCGCCTTGGACATGGCCTTTTGGAAGTCCTCCTTCCGATCCCGCTTGGCCTTACGCAGGGCAGAAACCGCCTGCTTTTCGGTGATAGCACGGCGGGGACGGGGCTTGGCTTCCAGCTTAATGCGCTCCTTTTCCCGCGCGGCGATGAAGTCGGCGGTGGGTTCGGGGCGGGAATAAGCACGTTCCTCCCAATACCCCGGAGGACAGGTGTCCACAATGGGAACAGGGACAAGATCGCGGTGGGATATTGCCTTGGCATCCAAAAGCTTTTGCGCCACATCCTCACGGATCAGCAGAGCATCCACAAGGTGCTGGGTAAAGGTGAGGGGGTTATACACCTCGGCCAGACCTCCCGCAGGCAAGTCAGCTACATTGTAACAATCGGGCAAGGAAATATGAAGATCGTAAAAGATGGAAGCCACCTTGGGGAGCATTCCACCCAATGCAAGAATACGTTCCCAAATTTTAGGATACTCGGTCGCCACATTTGTTCTGATCTCGTATTTCAGACCGCGGTCGCTGTAGTAGCGTGGGAGAGGGCTGTGGGCGTAGAGATGATAATACTGTTGGGATTCATATCGCCCCACGTCCTTGATCCAGCAGAAGGTCAGGTCAGCCATCTCCATCTCGGTCAGCGCATCTTTCACGCGGGCGGGGATGGGACGGTGCCAGTCCTTGGGTGAATGGGGTTCCAGCATATAAGCCTTAACGGCACCCATGGTTTTTACCGTATATCCGGCCGTCATGGTGAGTTCCCGAAACTCATGGCACGCATCATAGGGCATTTTCGCGGTTCCAAGTCTGTACCACGTGCTTTTTGCCTCGGCATATGTACGGGTATACCAGCCCCGCGCCCAAAAGCCTTTGCTTTGGCAGAACGCGGCAATCTTATCGAGATATTCCTCGGCCCTAGAACTGCCGAGGTCAATATCACACCAACCGACAGAATCACATTTCAGACCGAGGGAGTGGACGAAATCAATATTTTCGCGCACCTTTTCGTCGCTATACCGCCTATCGGGCGTGTCCAGAATCCAAGACAGTTTTTCGGTGTACTTCATATACACACCTTATGCTTCAATCTGTTCCAACAGCTCAATCAAATCAAGCAGGCAACCACACTTCTTCCACAGAAGTGCCTCCACCTCAGGCGTAGGCTGAATCATATCGGGGATCATAACGGCGCGCATTCCCGCGGCGTGAATGGAGCGGACACCGCTCATGGAGTCCTCCACGCCGACGCACTCGGCGGGGTCAACACCCAGCCGCTCGGCGGCCAAGAGGTAGATATCGGGGGCGGGCTTACCGTTCTTTATCATGTCACCCGTCACGACGGTGTCAAAATACTTGGTCATATCCGTGCGTTCCAGATGATCCTTGACGGTATCCCAAGGGGTAGAGGTGGCCATACCGATCTTGTAGCCGTGGGCTCTCAGGTAGGTCAGCACCTCGTGGGCGCCCTCCTTGACGGGCACGCCTTTCTCCAGAATGCCGAAATAGTAATGCTGACGGCGGGGGAGGTAGTCCTCGAAGGGAATATCGGGGTACTTCTTCGCCCAGTACTCCGCGATCCACGGGATGGTGGTACCGGTGCAGTCGCGGACGGTGTTCTCAATGTCGGGGACGTTAAATTCCTCGGCGGCGGCCTTCCACGCCTGCAGGTAGACCTTTTCGGTGTCGTGGAGGGTGCCGTCCTTGTCGAAGATGATGGCTTTGATGGACATGGGAATACTCCTTTCAAAAAAGGGACGATCGTTTTTTGAACGGTCATCCTGAGCGGAGCCGCGATGCGGCGCAGTCGAAGGATCTCGTTTCGGGGGGAGGAGATCCTTCGACTACGGGCTACGCCCTTCGCTCAGGATGACTCAGGATTCGCAATCAGTCGGGGCAGCGCTCACCGAGGATCACGCGGTACTTCTGGTAGAAGCTCTCAAAGTAGCCTCCCTCCAGCGCCTCGCGGATCTTGCGGGTGAGGTTGTTGTAGAAGTACAGGTTGTGGGTGACGGCCAGACGCATACCCAGAGACTCCTTGGCCTTGATGAGGTGGCGGATGTAGGAGCGGGAGTAGTTGCGGCAGGTGGGGCAGTCGCAGGTCAGACCGATGGGACGGGGATCCTTCATGTACTTCTCGTTGAGGAGGTTGATCTTACCCTCCCAGGTGAAGAGGTTACGGTGGCGGGCGTTACGGCTGGGCATGACGCAGTCGAAGAAGTCCACGCCCATGTGGACGGCCTCCAGAATGTTGCAGGGAGTACCCACGCCCATGAGGTAGCGGGGCTTATCCTTGGGCATGTGGGGCTCCACCGCGTCGATGATGCGGTACATATCCTCGGTGGCCTCGCCCACGGCCAAACCGCCGATGGCGTAGCCCTCGCAGGGGATCTCGGAAATCTGGTGCATATGCTCGATACGAAGATCCTCGTAGGTACCGCCCTGATTGATGCCGAAGAGCATCTGATTTGGGTTCACGGTTCCGGGGAGCGAATTAAGTCTATCCATTTCAGCTCTGCAACGCTTGAGCCATCTTATCGTTCTCTCGTGAGATGCTTTAACGTAGCTGTAAGGCGCGGGGTTTTCAACGCACTCGTCAAATGCCATAGCGATCGTTGAGCCGAGATTTGACTGTATCTGCATCGATTCCTCAGGGCCCATAAAGATGCGCTTGCC
>JAZOOM010000016.1:0-3044 GCA_045655025.1 Eubacteriales bacterium
CCAAATTTAAATCATTGTCTGAACAGTCGTCATATAGTTTTTTGCATATCTTGTATCTCATATCTCATATCTTTGTATCTCACCCAAAAGCCCGCCCCTCAACCAAGGGACGGGCTTTTGGTATGCAATTACGGCTGCTTGATAACCAGATCAAAGGCGTATTCGTAGCAGGCCAGCTCGGTTTGGCTGACAATCGTGTTCACCTCCAGAATGACGATGACGTGCTGATCCCAGCCCTCGTTTTTCAGGACGTTCACCACCGAGAGGTCAGCCCCCGAGGTGATGAATCCACCCTTGGCGTCGTACAGGGAGACCAGAATCAGCTCGTCCACGGCGGCGTCCAACGTCACGGTCAGAGCGTCGCCGTACACGATCTCCATATCGGGGAGGGCTCCCATGGCCTCGTTGTCGGCGAAGATCACCGAGGCAGCAGGAGCGCCTTCCACGCGGGGCATCCAGCTGATGGCAATGTTAGGACGGGAAGCCGTCCACGCGAGGAAGCCGTCCTCCTCGGTCTCAAAGACCGCCGACTGACCGCCGCCGCTGACCACTACGCGGGGGTTGGTTTTCGGGGAATCCACGACCTCCAGCCAAAAGGCGTACTCGGTGCAGGTGCGCTCGTAGGCCTCGGCTTCCTCGATGTAGTCGCCTTGGGTCTCCACCCGCAGGACGATGACATATCTGCCCACGGGCAGGGAGGCAAGGATCGGGGCGGCCTCCGCGTCGAAATAGAAGCTGTGATCGTCGCGGTAGACGTAAATACGGGTTAGGGTGTCCCCCTCCTCGTACACACGAAGGAAGGGCTCCTCCCCCGCGTTGTGGCGAAGCACGGGAAGACTGGCGGAAATATCCGAAAGCTGTCCCGTCGCGCCAAAGCCGTCGCCGCTGATCATACCGCCGTTGTACCACTCCTCCGTCCAGAGCATATAGCCCTCGTGGTATTCACGGCTATGGCCGGTGTTTCCGAAATCCAGACCGCCATAGTTCGACCCCACACTCACGCGGGGCGGCAGGGGTGTCTCCCCCACGTCGCCCGCGGGGGTGGATTCCTCTTCCCGTTCCTCCACCAACTTGATATGGATGGGGAACTCCATCACGGAGGTCTCCCCCGTTCCCAGGAAGGCGGCGGTGATGATGACGTAGTAGTCCCCCGCCTCCTCCGTTTCGGAGAAGGTGTCCAGCGGGCTGTCATAGCCCATTTCATAGAGCTGGCGAAGGCTGCTGTTAAAGACCCTGACCCATTTCAGCTCATAGAAGGGGGCCAGATACAGCCCCAGAGACTCCCCGCGGGCAACGGTAGCCGTCACCATAGCGGGTGCCAGCTCGGCAAGGATCCTCTCCGCGCCGTCGTACTGCTTTGTAACCTCCTGCTTCAGCCCCGCGTCATAGTAGATCGTTTGCAGAAGGTAGCCCGTGGGGAAGTAGGTTTTGTCGCCGTGGAGAATGCGGACGGGGGCGTTATCGTTCATGGCAGGATCCACGTCCAGCCTGAAGGCATACTCGTCCACGCCCTTGATGTACTCATCTGCGGAGTAGATGGTCTCGTGGTAGACCTCCAGCACCACGGTGTATTCGCCGCGCAGTGTGGACAAGAATTCCCAAGGTCTGTCGCGATAATCCTCCATTTCGTCGGAGATCAGCGCAAGCTCCTCAAAGGTCTTGGTCTGTACCTCCACCATTTCAAAGACCCGTACGCTTCGCAGGGTCATATGATCGGGGAGGACTGCATCGAAATCGTTCCCCGCCGTCCGCAGAACGGGAAGCATATCCCAGAGCCGATCCAGCATACCAACTGCGCCTCGGCCGTCGGCGTCATAACCCTCCAGCTCCCCCTGCTCGTTTCGATGTTGTCCCGATTCCCATACGCAGTACCCTTGGGGATACACCGTGATGCCGTCGGAAACCACGGCAACCTGACTCTTTTCCGCTTGGTCGGGGTTTTCGTTCATGGGTGGGTAGAGGATCCCGCTGTCGATATCGGGACGGGTCTGGGGCGGCCCCGGCTGCGTCTCGATCCATGGATCCTCCCCTGAGGGGAACAAGCCTCCCCCCAACCGTCCCGCCAGCAGAACGCCCGAGAGCACCGTCAAGGCCACCGCCACGGATACCAGCATAGCGGCCATGGGACGACTCGCCACGGCAGCGAAAAATCCCCGTTTCTTGGGTGCGGGCAAGGTGGCGGACAGAACCGCATCGTCATCCAGACCCTGCAAAAGCGCAAAGGCGGAAAGGCCTCTGTTTTCCCGTTCAAGATCCCGTTTCATACCGTGTACCCCCTTTCCTGTAAGTAAGCCCGTAGCTTTTCCCGAGTCTTGTGCAGCCGCATGGATACGGCGTTGGGTGTCATACCGTACCCCTCGGCCATCCGCCGCACCTCGTAGGCATGGAAGTAGCGACCCACGAAAAGTCGGCGGTCGGTCTCCTCCAAGGTGGCCAAAAAAGCCTTGATGTGCTCCAGCAATTGGGTAGCGTCCCCCTCCTCGGGGGATGGAACACAATCCCCCAGCTCAGAGAGCATAACGGTAAACTCGCTGTCCCGCTTCTGCCGTCTGCGGGCACGGTAGCGATCCAAAGCCAAATTGCGGGTGATCTTCGTCAGGTAGGCAGACAGACTGCGGGGTCTGTCGGGCGGAATGGATTTCCAAACCTTCAAGTAGGTATCGTTGACACACTCCTCCGCGTCAGCCCGATTGCCCAGAACATTCATAGCCACCTGCGCGCACAACCCGCCGTACCTCTCCTGGGTGAGTCGAATGGCGATCTCATCCCGCCGGAAGTACAGATCCAGAATGGTGTTATCACTGGTATAGCCGTAATCCATAGCGTTTCTCCTTTCCCTGTGATAGGGGCTTCTACCTATACAGACGACGTTTGTACGGGAATCTTTCCCAATTTATGAAAAAAACATGGAAAATTGTGAGGGTCTTTAGAAATCTTTAAAAAAATTGCTGTTTAACGGGGGCGGCAGGGCACGGCCTCCGGCGGCCAAAACCTTTCTTGAAAGAAAGGTTTTGGATTCCAAAGAACTTTAAAAAATATTTTTT
>JAZOOM010000017.1:0-2352 GCA_045655025.1 Eubacteriales bacterium
TTCACCGCCGCAGAGTCCAAGAACGATCCCGATTTCTCCAAGGCTCTCGCTTCCTTCGCTGAGATCTTCGTCAACGACGCATTCGGTACCGCTCACCGCGCTCACGCCTCCACCGCCGGTGTGGTTCAGCACGCAGGTCTGCCCGCCGTTTGCGGCTACCTGATCCAGAAGGAGATCTCCGTCATGGGTAAGGCTCTGTCCAACCCCGAGCGTCCCTTCGTGGCTATCCTGGGCGGCGCAAAGGTCGCTGACAAGCTCAACGTTATCAAGAACCTCCTCGAGAAGGTGGACACCCTCATCATCGGCGGCGGTATGGCTTACACCTTCCAGGCTGCCCGTGGCTACGAGGTCGGTAAGTCCCTCTTGGACGAGACCAAGATCGACTACTGCAAGGAGATGATGGCCAAGGCCGAGGCCAATGGTGTCAAGCTGCTCCTGCCCGTGGACGTGACCGTTGCCGCTGAGTTCCCCAACCCCATCGACGCTCCCATCGACGTTGAGGTTGTCCCCGCCTCCGCTATTCCCGCCGACAAGGAGGGTATGGACATCGGTACCGAGACCATGGCTCTCTACGCCGAGGCTGTGAAGACCGCCAAGACCGTTGTCTGGAACGGCCCCATGGGCGTGTTCGAGAACCCCACTCTGGCCAAGGGTACCATCTCCGTGGCCGAGGCTCTGGCTGACTCCGACTGCATCTCCATCGTCGGCGGCGGTGACTCCGCAGCCGCTTGCGAGCAGCTGGGCTACGCCGATCGCATCACCCACATCTCCACCGGCGGCGGCGCTTCCCTGGAGTTCCTCGAGGGTCTCGAGCTTCCCGGCATCGCTTGCCTGATGGATAAGGAGTAAGAGTACGCTTGGGGCTTTGCCCCAAACCCCACCCAAGAACCTTTTTGAAAACCTCCTCGCTATGCTCGGGGCAAATTCGCCTTCGGCGAAGTTTGCGAAGGTTCTTGGGGATCTCCAAAAACCTTTAAAAGACAATGAGAGAGGTGAAGGCAATATGAATACCCACGAGTTTTACACCGTTCCCGGGACAGGGATGGGGTGGGGTTATCTGCAAGCATTGCCTGCGGATTACAACCCCGCCAAGACCTACCCCCTGGTGATCTTCCTTCACGGCGCGGGGGAATGCGGAAACGGCACCACCGAGCTGGACCGTGTGGCCATCCACGGCTACCCCATGCACGCCGAGCAGGGACGTGACTATCCCTTCATTCTCATCAGCCCCCAGCTCCCCGAGGGAAAATTCTGGTGCTCCTACGTGGAGTCTCTGGAACGGCTTCTGGATCACCTCATTGACACCCTTCCCGTGGACACCAAGCGGATCTACCTGACAGGCCTCTCCAACGGCGGCACGGGTACCTACCTGTGGGGGCAGACCAGCCCCGAGCGCTTCGCCGCTCTCCTGCCCGTTTGCGGTGCCGGTATCGTCTGGCAGACCTACAAGCTGGCAAACACCCCCCTGTGGGCCTTCCACGGCGATCAGGACACTGCCATTTCCTGCGACGAAAGCGTACGGATGGTGGAGGGGATCAATGCACGAGGCGGCAACGCCAAGCTGACCGTCTACCCCGGTGTGGGTCATAACTGCTGGGTCTACGTCTATGACGATCCCGCGGTTCTGGCTTGGATGCTGGAACAACACTTGAACTGAAATATACCGAAAGGAACGTAAATAACATGAGAAGATACGTAATTGCAGGTAACTGGAAGATGAACATGACTCCCAACAGCGCCAAAGCTCTGATTGAGGAGATGAAGCCCCTGGTGGCCGGCAAGGACAACTGTGACGTTGTTCTCTGCGTGCCCGCCATCGACATCCCCGCCGCCATTGAGGCAACTGCCGGCTCCAACATCAAGATCGGCGCCGAGAACGTCCACTTCAAGGCCTCCGGCGCTTACACCGGTGAGATCTCTGCCGAGATGCTGGTCGAGGCAGGCGTGGAGTACGTGGTGATCGGTCACTCCGAGAGAAGACAGTACTTCGCCGAGACCGACCAGACCGTCAACCTCCGCACTCTGGCCGCTCTGAACGCCGGTCTGAAGGCCATCGTTTGCGTGGGCGAGACCCTGGAGCAGAGAGAGCTGGGCTACACCGAGACCCTGCTGAAGTTCCAGACCAAGATGGCTCTGACCAACGTCACCGCCGAGCAGATGAAGAACGTCATCATCGCCTACGAGCCCGTCTGGGCCATCGGTACCGGTGTGACCGCTACCGCCGACCAGGCTGACGAGGGCAACGGCTACGTCCGTGCCGCTGTGGCCGAGATGTTCGGTGCCGAGATCGCCGAGGCTACTGTTGTTCAGTACGGCGGCTCCATGAACGAGAAGAACGCAGCCGAGCTTCTG
>JAZOOM010000018.1:0-11445 GCA_045655025.1 Eubacteriales bacterium
GGCCCCATGGGCTGTCGGACGGGCTTCTATCTCCTCGTCCGCGATACCGTCAGCCACGAGGCGGCGATCCGCCTGGTGCAGGATTCCTTCTCCTTCATCGCCGCCTACGAGGGGGAGATCCCCGGCACCGAGAAGTGGCAGTGCGGCAATTACCTGGAGCATGACCTGCCCGAGGCCAAGCGGGCGGCGGCGGATCTGTGCCGACACCTTGAGGGGTGGACGGTGGAGAAACTTCAATACGAATAATTTTCACTATTTTGGGATTTCATGTAAGGTTTTGCGTTTTTTGGTGTCTATATAGATAGAACCAACCGCGAAAAAGCGGTATATGAAAGGAGAACCTGATGACTACGACCGAAATGCTGATGATCTTCTTCGGTGCGCTGGGCGGAGGAATTGCGGCCGCCTCAGCTGTTTACGCTATCATGCGAAGAATGGAAAAATGGAAAAGAGAAATGGAACCCATTTCCCCCATTCCCTCCTCGGAGGGCAAGTTCTGTACCTCTGATCGCGTGGGAATCATGCGTGGACTTATGGTGGTCTTTATTTCCTTGCTGTGCGGAGCCTTTTCGTTTCTGATCCTGTTCTTTGTGAAAGTGGATATGGTGTTTTTGCTCGCGGGATTGCTTTGCAGTATGCTGTCTCTCCTTGTCACGACGGTCTGGGCGCTCATGCGGCGCAAGTACGGTGACTCCATCCGCTATACGGACGTGGCTTTTACCGTGACCTGTCTGCGCATCGAGTCCAGACGCCAGACCCACCCTTGGAACCACCTCCGAGGCATCACGGTTCTGGACGACACCCACATCCGTCTGGATTTCAAAAACGGAAATGAGATCATCTTGGCCTACCTGACCGACACCGAAGACCTTATCCAAACCGCCCGTTCCCAAATATCCGCATAAGAAAGGTGTACGTTCATGAAAAAACTCACCCTCATCCTCGCCCTCCTTCTCTGCACCGCCATGCTTCTGACGTCCTGCCAAGGGGGACCGTCCTCTTATGACACCGAAACGTATCCCGATGACACCACAAGCGAAGCTCCTACCGAAGCCCCCACCGAGCCCGTGACCCTCTCTCCCGAGGAGCAGCTGGCCGCCGATCGCATGGCGTACCTCTCCACCGTCACCTACCGCGATTTCGTCCTGACGGGGGAGGATGAGCCCTTCTACATGGGCCGCTGGTTCGACAAGGACATTGAGGGGACTCCTCATAAAGTCACCCTCACCGACGGCGCCCACCTCTACTTCCTCATTGAGAATGCCGCCTCCTTTGACGTGACCTTCACCGTCATCACAACGGGGGAGGAGCCCTACTTCGCCTACTCCATCGACGGCGCAGGGCCGATCCGCCAGCACATCACCGAGCCCACCGTCACCCTCCCTGACACGGGTCGCCACACCGTCCGCATCATTGCCGACGCCATGACCGAGGGAGAAGGGAAGTGGGATCTCGAAAAGGGCTTCGCCATCAAGGCGGTCACCCCCGCCGAGGGTGGAAGCATCGTAGGCATCAAGCCCACCGAAAAGGTCGTCTTCTTCTACGGCGACTCCATTACCGAGGGCATCCGCGCCTTGAACATGAATGCCACCTCCGACGGCAACAGCGCCACCAACGCCTACTCCTGGCAGTGCGCCGAGGTGCTGGGCGTGACCCCCTACCTCATCGGATACGGCGCGTCGGGTATCATCATGCCGGGATCCTTTCACACCATGCTCAATGCCATTGACTATCTCAGCGACGGCCGTCCTGTGGATGACAGCATAAGCCCCGATATCATCGTGGTGAATCACGGCTCCAACGACGTGGGACAAAACCGCAAGCTCTTTGAGGAGCAGTTAACGATCACCCTGAACCGTCTGCGGGAGAAATATCCCGAGGCACCCATCGTCTATCTGATCCCCTTTGAGCAGACTCACTCTCGTGTGATCCCCGGTGTCGTTGAAAAAATGGAAAACGCCTACGTCATCGAGACGAGAAGCTGGGAGATCTCCTACACCGACGGCATCCATCCCGATGCCGCAGGTGCAAAATACGCGGGAGAGAAGCTGGCCGCCGCCCTCATCGAGATCTTTGGAGAGGACTATTTCGAAAATTAAGCCTTGCAAGGAGATTATACTATGTGTAAGAATCTACTGACTATCGCGGGACGGGAATACGAAAAGCTTTACGAGAATCAACCCTATTTTCTGGGGCGTTGGTTTGAAAAGGAAATCGACGGTGCCTATCATCAATGCACCACTACCGACGGCGCTTTGGTCTTCTTCGCCGTGGAGGGATCGGATTTCTTCCGCGCTGATTTCACTGACGTGACCCATATCCGTGAGCCGTACTTCGCGTACTCCATCGACGGAGGCGAGCCTGTCCGCCGCCATATCTCCGAGGGAACGGTTGCTCTGCCCGACACAGGTCTGCATGCTGTTCGCCTTATAGCCGACGGCATGACCGAGGGGGAGGGGAAGTTCTATGAGGAGATCGGCTTTGCCCTGCGGAGGGTGACCGTTTCCGCGGAAGGCCGCATGTACGGCATCAAGCCCACAGCTCCGCTGGTTTTCTACTACGGCGACAGCATCACCGAGGGTATCCGCGCCATCAGCATGGCCGCCGACAGCGATGGCAACAGCGCTACCCACGCATATCCTTGGTACTGCTCCGAGGCGTTGGGCGTGACACCCTACTATATCGGCTACGGTGCTTCGGGCATGATCCGTCCCGGTTGGTTCCATACCATGGAGAAGGCCATCGACTACCTGAGCTGGCGCTACATGGTGGAGGAATCGCCTGCCGCCAATCAAAAGCCCGATCTCATCGTGATCAACCACGGAACCAACGATCAGGATTTCCCCATGATGGATTTTCTGAACGCTCTCCGCGCCACGCTGTCTCACCTGTATAAGAAATATCCGGACGTGCCCGTGGTTTATGTCATCCCTCTCCAACAGGTTTTTGCCACCTTGATCCGCCGTGTTATGGCGGAATATCCCCGAGGCTACGTGGTGGAATCTGAGGCATGGAAGATCACCTTTACCGATGGCATTCATCCCAACGCCGCTGGCGCACGGGTCATGGGTCTTGGCGTCGCGGAGGCGATCCGCGCTTTGGATATTCTTCCGAAGCCGGTATCCTAACAACTATGAAAGAGCCGCGCTCTGTTCTCCATTAGGGAATTTGAGGCAAAAATCGGCAGAGATATTGCGTTCTCTGCCGATTTTCCTGACAATGAAATTATTTGACGAGGTGATTGAAATGATAGATATTACCGCCTGGATGTGTACCTTTTTGCGGACGTTACAGGAGACTTTCGCGAATCGCGTGTGGTTTGTTGGTCTGCAAGGCAGTTATGGCCGCGGTGAAGCCCGTGACACAAGCGACATTGACGTTGTTGTGATTCTGGATGAATTGTCTGCCGGGGATATTCACGCATATCATGACATGCTGGATACTCTGCCTCACCGGGATTTGATTTGCGGCTTCCTCTCGGGCAAGAGTGAAATTTTGAATTGGGAGCCGTCAGACCTGTTCCAGTTTTGCCATGATACCACACCGATCAAGGGAAGCCTTGACGAGGTGTTGGCTGTTGTTGATGAAAGCGCTGTGGATCGAGCCATTAAGATCGGTTCCTGCAATATATTCCACGGATGCGTACACAATATGCTGTACGAAAAGGATGAAGATATTTTACGAGGCTTGTATAAATCCGCTTCTTTCGTTGTACAGGCAATTGCTTTTAAGCAGACCGGAAGCTATATCCGACATCAAAAGGATTTACTTCAGGTTGTATCCTCCGATGAACGGGTAATTTTGGAGACCTTTAGGGGGGTGAAAAACGGCGGAACGGTGGAGTTCAATTCGATGTCCGAGGTTTTATTTGATTGGGCAAAGAAATGGATTTCCGAAAGCAATTGAACAATTCCAAAATTTTCGAACAGATACAGCGAGCCCCGACAGCCTAAAAGCTGTCGGGGTTGTTGTTTGCCACCCGTTCATGGGGACGGCTTATTCATTATTTCACTCTGACGCCGAATTTCTCTCCGCAACGGGGACAACGAGCTTGGTGCTTGCCCTTTTGACGGGGGAGACGAAGGACGGAGCGGCAGCCGGGGCATTGGCGAAAAACGTGGGTGGGAGTATCAGCGGGAAGGGAGGGGCGATTTTTTCTGCGGAGTTTATTCCAAAAGCGAAGCCAAGCCTCGTTTTCTTTCCGACGGCGGGAAATATCCCGGGAAAAGAAGCGGTACATGGCGATGATCAGCAGGACCAGAGACAGCGCGTACAGGACGATGGATACGATCCGTAACGCCGGGGCAAGCTTTCCCAAAAGGCTGAATACCGCTCCCAAAAACAGAAGGATCAATTCAACGGCGAACAACGCGTTGTACAGATTATCCGCTCCGTATCTTCCGCTCAACAAGCGAGTCAGTTTTTCTACTATTGTGTTTCGTTTCATAGACGTATTCCTTTTACTTGACGTACCCATCGTGAAATGCAAGACACGGCGGGATCTGTTTACTATCATAACACGACTTCGTGAAGGCAGTATGAACGTTTCTGAAAAAATGTGGGGAAAGTGGCTGTTCTGAATCAAGACGATTCCAACGCGTCCCGCAGCTTCCTCAAAATTTTCTTTTCCAGTCTGGAAATATAGGATTGAGAGATCCCCAACAGTTCTGCCACCTCGCTTTGGGTTTTCTCTTTGCGTCCGTTCAGACCGAACCGCAATTCGATGATGAAACGCTCTCGATCCGTGAGGCCGGCGACTGCTCGCCGCAGGGCTTGCTTCTCCTCATCATCCTCAATCTCCTGTATAACAGGCTCTTCATCACAGCTCAGCACGTCGGATAAAAGCAGCTCGTTGCCGTCCCAGTCGGTGTTGAGAGGTTCCTCCAAGGATACCTCCTGCTTGCCGCTGATCTTGCGCAGATACATGAGGATCTCGTTTTCGATGCAACGCGAGGCATAGGTGGCCAGCTTGATGTTTTTGTCCGACCGAAACGTTCCCACCGCTTTGATAAGCCCCAGGGTTCCTATGGAAATGAGATCCTCGATCCCCACGCCGGAGTTCTCATACCGACGCGCGATGAAGGCGACCAAACGCAGATTTCGCTCTATGAGACAGAGTCTTGCCTGTTCAGCCTGCTCCTCATTCCCGTATTCCATGAGGAGGAGGATCTCGCCCTCCTCTTCCTTGGATAGGGGCTGAGGCAAAACCTCGGGCCCGTTTATGTAGTAAAGACCGCGCTGAAAATATCTACGTGTAAACCACCTGCGGATCTGTTCGGTTTTCCGTGAGCGCAACCAATTGAGTATGGACATTCTAAGCTCCTCCTTGCTATCCTAAAAGATCAACGGGAATCAACGCCTGTGTTCCCTTCAAATGATGAACCACGGCAATCACCGCATCCACCTCTTTGCTGTAGCTTCGGCCGTTTTTTTGCCAACGTAAGCATACTCGATCCGGCAGAAACCCTACCAAAAGCGTTTCTCCCTCGGCGGTGACCGAGGGGATCAGGCGAATGCCTTTCAGTTGACCAAGAGATTTTTCGGAAGGCGTGATGCCGATTTGCATGGCCTTTTTCCATTCGTCCGAAAGAATGGTGTTCAAATGCTCGGAATCAGCGCACAAAACGGCCCGTCCACTGAGTGGCTCTCGGAGAAGGTTTCCCGTATCCACCATACCCTCCAAAATGACGGAGGCGTTTCGCAGCCATATTTCAGCCGTACAAGTGTGGATCATGGCGTATCGCTTGATCCGTTTTCCTCCCCACAGAGAGAGCGCGGAGGCGAGGAAAGCCAGTAGCGTGAATAGCCAAACGCCCAAGCCCTCTTCGCTTGTCGGAAACCATTGCTTCAGATTCAAACGGTTGAATACGTGGTACAGAGCGGTCATCATGCCTCCAAGAGCCATGGACAGTAGGAAATAGAGACCGGATGCCCCGAAAAATCCACCCATCCCGCCTGCTTTTTTGCTTCCAAAAACCATTCCGCACATGCAAAGACAAACGCCGACATCCGCCATCAGCGAAAAAGCCTGTCCCGCGTCCCAAAGGAGGGACAGCATGGAGTAAACGCCTCCCAGTATGGCGGCAAGCCAAAAGCGTACTTTGGGCAGCTTTCGGTGGAGTATGCGTCCGGTCAGTCCCAGACAGAGGGCGTCCATTCCCATGTTGATCAGAAACAGTATATCGCCGTAGATTTCAACCGTCATACGTCACCTCCCGTGTTGTGCGTGATCATTATACACGAAGCCGCGCACAGGATTTGTCGCTTCGGGGAGTCAAGGAAAAAATTTTTCTTTGACAGATTTCAGCTTTTCATCTTGGAAAATTCATAAATTCCGCTTGATTGAAGCGGGAAAGTCGTGTATAATGTTTGGAAAAGAAGAAAGACAGAGAACTTATGCGTTACAGTATACGTTCTCTCATATGGAGGTATGTCCATGAAACAGAAGATATGTTGTTTGATCGTTGCCGTTTTTTCCGTGGGAGCGTTGCTGTTGTCCTCCTGCGCCCGGGAACCCTCCTACGAGGATCGGGAAACCTTTGCTCCCGAGGTTTTGACTCCCATGGAGGGAACCGAGGTGGTTTTCGCGGACGGTCTTGTTGCCGCCGATTTCCCGGTTGGCGAGCCTGCGGGGGACTGGCTGAGCGGATGCAGCCGTCCTGACCGTGACGAGCAATTTCAGGCGTATACCCTTCGCAGGGAAATCGCCGAGGGGGAGAATACCACCTTTACCTATCTCATATACTATCCCCACGGGGACGGTGCCATGGAGGCCAAGCCTGTCCTGTCCAAATCCGACAGCGGCTACGTCATAGATCTGACCTATGAGGCGGGGCAAGGGGTGGATGGCTACTCTCTTTGCTACCTGTCCGTTACGCTCCCCACGGACAAGACTCCCCGTCTTCGTCTTCGCCGAGAGAAGGAGATCTTGGGGGTCATGTCCACGGTCACCCAGACCGATATCCCTGCTCCAATGGGCCGGTCTTGACCGTGCTCTGCCGAAATTCACCGAAAATACACGATTTTATGGGAAAAAATTCAAAAGCATCTTGACAAATCAACTTTCGTAGGGTATAATGTTGGTGTTGTTATAAAGGAAGTTCCCACGGGTAGAAATACCCAACATTAACCGCAATGCGGAGAAACGGAGATCACACATAATGCTGGAAACCATGAAGAAGCTGCTTGCCGACGAGCTGCAGATCGACCCCGCTATCGTTACCGAGGATGCCGAGCTGTCCGCTGACCTGGGCATCAACTCCATCGAGCTGGCCAACCTCATCATGATCTGTGAGGAGAAGTTCGACATCACCATCGACGACGATGACATCCACAAGCTGGTGACCGTTGGCGACGTTGTCGAGTATCTCGAGAGCCTGCAGTAATCCCCATAAAACGGCGATTCATCCCATAAAGGATGGACGCCGTTTTATTTTGTCTGTATCGTATAAAACCACGGAGTGGGGAAATACTCTTTTCGCAAGTTCTCAAAGCCGCGAAGGGAGGATGTCATGGTTTCCATACTGATCCGCACCGTCCTCATATACATCCTCCTCATTATCACCATGCGGCTTATGGGGAAACGGCAGCTGGGGGAGCTGGAGATCACGGATCTGGTCACGACGTTTATGATCTCCGAGATCGCGTCCCTTCCTCTGACGGATACGAATATTCCTCTGCATCATGCGCTGATCCCCATTCTTTCCTTGGCGGGACTTGAGGTGGCCATGTCCTCCCTTCTTCTTCACTATCCCCTATGCAAAAGGTTGTTGACACCCCGTCCCACGCTGTTGATCTGCCACGGCATCCCCGACCGCAAAGCCATGAAGCGGGCGAGGCTGTCCTGCGAAGAGCTGTTGTCTCAGCTACGCCTGCAAGGGGTGACAGACCCGCAGGACGTGGAATACGCCATCATGGAGCCGAATGGGCAGATCAGCGTCATTCAACAGAATACACAGCAAAGCTCTCCATCGGCGGATCTGCTGTACCTTCTCATTTCCGACGGGCGAGTCAATAAGCGGAATCTGCAATCCGTGGGACGGGATGAGGTCTGGTTGAAAAACTATCTGAAGGGTCATGGTATGCGATGCGGCGAGGTATTCATGCTCCTGTCCGATGGGAAGGTCACCCATCTGTATCCGATCTCCGAAAAAGGCAAAAAGAAAAAGGGCACTTCCTGACACGTCCTGTCGGACGCGGCGGAGTGCCTTTTGGCCCATGTGGGGAATGGGGGATGGATCAATCAAATTCCTTTCGGTGCTCTTCAAAGAAATCGTGGTACAAACGCACGTTGGAAAGCTCCGTCCACTTTTTGGTGGCCACGGGCGTGGTATCCAGATCGTAGATCCGAGCGCCCTTCATAGCCAACAGGAAGGGAGAGTGGGTGGAGATGATGAACTGACAGCCGTAGAACCGCGCGCTGTCCTCAATGAAGCGAGCCAGTTCTATTTGCCGCTCGGCGGAGAGACTGTTCTCGGGCTCATCGAGGAGATACAGGGCGTTGCCTCGGATCTTTTCCGCGAAGTAGCCGTAGGCGTTTTCACCGTTGGATTGACCGGGGAGGTTCTTGGGGAGACGGCGCGCGGTAAAGTCGGAGCGGGTGCTTTTCCACGCGTCGCGGCGGTGCTGAAGCTCCTCCACATCCTCCAGAGATCGTATCTGAAAGCCGCCCTGCCGCAGATCGTACCATTCGTTGAACAGCTCCTCTCGCTTACGATCTACCCCTTCGTTGAGGGTGCGGAAGTTCAGCATGAAGTCGAACACGTCGTCGCTGGTGATGATGCAGCTCTCCTCAGGAGGCTCCTTGTCGCGGTACAGCTCGGCGCGGCAGAACTCCAGATAATCCTCGAAGAAGGGCGTGCGGCTGTAAGGGGATGTGCGTGTAAGCCTCAGCTTTTGGGCGATGACGTTGAGAATGGTGGACTTGCCCGAGCCGTTGCCGCCGTACAGGAGGGTGATGGGGGAAAAGTCCAGCCGCTCCAGATGCTTGAAGGGAAAGAGCTTGAAAGGGTAGGGATTGTTTACGTTGTGGCAGGTCATGTCCAGTTTATGCCCCTTCGGGCGTGGATTGCTCGGTTTGCTACCGCTCAAGAGATAGCCCGTCTCGTCCAACTCGGAGGCAAGACGGAAGGATTCCAGATAGATCATGGCATGCTCCTTTCGGGAGGATGATTCATTATAACACATTGGGAGGAGAATGTCAATAGAAGGAAAGGGCAAGCGTTGATGCTTGCCCTTTGGCGTATAGGTGGAATGATCAACCAACCTGAAGAATGTCGGCCAGAGACACGCACTCCTTGAAGGCGGAACCGGAGACGAGGCATGCCGACTCGGGGAGGCGCAGATCGGAGAGGTGGTCGCACCATGCGAAGGCGCAGTCCTCGATGACCTTTACGGAGGAGGGAACTATCAGTGCGCGGAGGGAACCGCAGGCCGAGAAAGCGGCGGTGCGAATGGCCATGAGCGCCTCGGGGAGGCGGACATACTCCAGAGCGGTACAGCCCTCGAAAAGGGCAGGTGCCAGCTCGGTCATACCCTCGGGAAGAGCTACCGAACGGAGGCGGGTGCAGTAGGCAAAGGCACTGCGGCCCACGTCGGTCAGATTGCTGAGTTGACCAAAGCGAAGAACGGTCAAGCGCTCGCAGCCGATGAAGGCGCGGTTGCCTATGGAGGCAAGACGGCATTCGGAGCTGAAGCGGATGTCCAGCAGGTTGGTGCAGAAGGCGAAGGCACGTGCACCGATGGCCTCAATGGAATCGGGAAGAGTGACGGCGCGGAGGGCGGTGCGGTTCATGAAAGCGCGGTCGCCGATGGCAACGACGGTACGGCCCTCGGGATCGATCTCGGGAATCAGCAGGGAGGAGGACTCGATGCCGTTGTACCCGATGACGGCGCAGGTGGTCTCGGAGACAGGCGCATAGGAGAACAAGCGCGCGTGCTCGTGCATATCCATTCCGCAGGTGAGAACGTATTGGGACTTAGTCATGATGTTTCCTTCCTTTCAGCCGATTGGGCCGTATCGGACAATTGTCCGTTTTTTGAATCGACCCGTCTCGGGATTCCTCGGGTCGCTTTTCTTTGTGATACCATTATACCACAGAAAATGTGCATATTGCAATAACAATTTGTAAACAAACGGAAAACAATGACGAAAAACATTCCTAAAAAGGAAACGAAAAAGAGATTAAAATCTGCATTATTCTTGCAAAATATCAAAAAACGACCATAATAGGAACGAAAAGGACGATGTGCGACGGCGTGTATGCCTCTTCGACAACAGAATTTAACGGGCAAAAATCACACACGAGTCATAAACGGAACGAAAAATTCCATACAAAATCACGAAATCCTCTTGCAAAAATCCAAGTGATTTGTTATAATAAGGGGAGGATGGCAAACGTTGTCTGTTTAACAAGAATTTTATATCCCGTATTTCAGAGAGGAGAAATCACATGGATAAGAAACAAATTATAGCCTCTTTCGCATCCCCTTCGGTGGAGTACAGAGGCAAGCCCTTTTGGTCTTGGAACGGCGAGCTTCGCGGCGAGGAGCTGGTACGTCAGGCTCACATCATGAAGGAGATGGGTCTGGGCGGCTACTTCATGCACTCTCGCGCGGGACTCATCACCGAGTATTTGGGTGACGAGTGGTTCGACCTCATCAACGAGGTTGCCGATGCCGCCGAGGAGGACGGCATGGAGGCTTGGCTCTACGACGAGGATCGCTGGCCCTCCGGCTCCGCGGGCGGCAAGGTCACCGTGGATCCCCAGTACCGCATGAAGTCCCTCTACGTCTTCGAGTCCGCTCCCGATAAGGTGGACTGGAACGACGAGTCCTTTGCCCTGTACGTGGCTAAGCTGGACGGTATCAATCTTTACACCTACAAGGAGCTGGATACCGCTTCCATCGCCTGCTGTAAGTGCGCCGCCCGCAAGGTCAAGGAGGCCATCGCCGAGCTGGCCGATGCCGCCGCCGATGAGCCCGGTGAGTGGAAGGCACTTCGCTTTGCCATCGTTCCCGATGAGCCCAACTCCAACTACAACGGCACCACCTACATCGACACCATGAGCCGCAAGGCCACCGACAAGTTCATCGAGATGACCCACGAGGAGTACGCCAAGCGTTGCGGGGACCGCCTCGGCAAGAGCATTAAGGGTATCTTCACCGACGAGCCCCACCGCGGCCACTGCTTCGATAACCGCCGCGAGAAGGACGGCGTTATGTCCTGCGCCACCGCCTATACCGATGATATTTTCGAAGAGTTTGAGAAGCGTTACGGCTTTGCCTGCCGTCCCATTCTCCCCGACCTGTTCTACCGCAAGAACGTCGAGAAGGTCGCCCCCGTCAAGCTCCACTACATCGACCTGGCCAACGCCCTCTTCCTGGAGCGCTTTGCCAAGCCCCTCAACGACTGGTGCAACGACCACGGCATTCAGTTCACAGGTC
>JAZOOM010000019.1:0-16729 GCA_045655025.1 Eubacteriales bacterium
GTTCTTAGAACCTTTTTTCAAAAAGGTTCTAAGCCGCCGGAGGCCGTGCCCCTTCGCACCGATAAACAGCAATTTGAAAACCATAACCCAATGTTACTCTATGCGCAATACAAGCAAAAGGGACAGCCCCCATACAAGGCCGTCCCTTTTCTTACGGGCTTCTCTGATATTTACTCTTTCAATCCTTTTCGACGGTTGTGTCCGACTCCTTGCGGCGGAAACGGGCGAAGAGGAGCAGGGCGGCGAAATAGGCGATCACGCCGATAAAGAGATCCAGGAACAGATCGGTCAACATAACCAAAAGCCCCTCCGTGCCGCCGTTTAAGTACAGCGTAAACTGGTAGATCTGATGCATGAGGATACGCATGAAGGAGATCACCGCCGCCAGAAGCAGAGCGGACACCTGCGCGTGATTCCGCAGTCCCAACACACGGCTGAAGGTAAACAGATCCCCCGTATCCGGCTCGGACAAAGCCACGTCTCCCTGTCCGTCCGACTCGCGGATCTGCCGCACCCAGGTCTTGCGGATGAAGCTGCGGCGAACCAGCAGGGTAATGACAATGACCAACCCAAACTGCAGCATTTCCAAACCGTAGTTGGCCAGCATAATGGGCAGATCAAAGCCCCAGAACTCCTCTGCCGAGGGGAAAGCTCCCTCATAAGTCAGAACGGGGAGCAGGAAATTGACGACGTACTTGGCCAAAGTCAGCAGAGCAAAGGTGACAGGCACAGGTGCGGCCCCCTTGAAGCCCAAACGCCAAACAGCGTACAGAGTGGCGGGGTAGCACAGCACGATCACCGCCAGATCCATCAGCCCCGCGTCGGTGAGGCAGTACAGCACGTAGACCCACCAAGTGTCCTGAAAGGCCACGTCGGTCGCGTACCGGATGAATATAGGCGTCAGAAGGAGGGAGCAAAGGGCAAAGCCGATGCCGGCCACCAGCAACGTGAAACGCCGCATGGAACGGACAACGGACTTTTTGTCAAGAGACTGGGTTGTATCCATGGAATAAACTTACCTTTCAAATGATGGAAATGCGAGAGCCGCGCGCGTAGCTTGGCGTATATACAGTATACTTGAAATCCGCGAATATTTCAAGGGGATTCGGGAAACTTTTTCTTAAATTTTTTTATAGCTTTGGCGGAAGGCCTCGCGCAGAGCGGAAACGTTCACCGCTTCGCCCTCATTCGTCCCTTGGCGGATCGCCTCTGCCACCGCCCCAAAGACGGGCGGCACAGAGGATACCCGCAAGCTGACCGATACCGTCGGATCCAACGCAGCCAGTATTTCATGTTGCCACGCGGGAGCCTTCGCTACACTGATGCCGCCGCCCATGACCACGGGCAGCGTCTCGGGGATCTGTCCGTCTCGGATCAGCCATCCCCACGCGGCCTCGATCAGCTCAGCCAGGGAGCGGGCATTGCGCCGCAGAATGGCCATAGCCACCTCGTCTCCCTCCTCCGCCGCTTGGAAAACGACGGGAGCGCAGGAAGCGATGTAGGTCTTTCCCCGCTGATAGAGCTCGGTGATCTTGGTTTGTACCTTGCCTCCCAAATGGGAGGCACGCCTCTCGGTCAAGGTCGTGGGCTTGCCTCGTCCGTCGTGGGCGCGAAGAGCCGCCTCCAGACCATCTCGCCCGATGTCGTAGCCGCTTCCGCCGCTGTCCAGCAGGTAGCCCCAACCGCCGATGCGGATCAGCTCTCCGTTTTTGCGAAGGAAGCAAGCGCTTCCCGTTCCGCAAATGACACAGGCACCGTCTCCCTCGGGGATCTCCCCCGTCAGAAGGATATGGACGTCGGAACGAATATCCAAGGCTCCCAAAGTGGGCAGAGTAGCATGAAGACCGTCCAGCAGAGTCTGCCGATGGTTGATCCCCCCGGCGATGCCGCCAAAACAAGAAATGCGGGGCAGGTCAGCCTCCGTCAGTCCCGCCTGCTCCAGCAGTGTGTGAACAAGTGACGTCAGAATGGCCACCGACTCCTCGGGAGGTCTGTCATTCGGATTGGAGGCAGGCCCTTGGACGCGGATCAAGACCCGTCCCTCCCGATCCGTGAGCACGCCCACGGTCTTGGTGCCGCCGCCGTCGATACCGATAAAATAGGTCATAAAATTCTCCTTAAAGGGTGGATGAATCATCACCCGCCAATATCACCGCGTGGAACGCGAAATTCGGAAATGTTCCATACAGCAGTATTGTAGCATATTTTCCGAGAAATGTCAATTCCTTTTGAACGTGACAAAGGATATCCCGACAAAAACAGAAGACGCTTTGCCAAGGGCAGATGGCCCATGGCAAGGCGTCTTAGGAATCAGCAGAGAGAAATTAGACGTTGCCGCTTGCGAGCTTTGCAACCTCAGCAGCGTAGTCCTCTTCCTTCTTCTCGATGCCCTCGCCCTTCTCGAAGCGGCAGAAGGAAGCGATGGTGATGGAGCCGCCCAGCTCCTTGGCGGTCTTGGCGACGTACTGACCAACGGTCATGTCGTCCTCCTTGACGTAAGCCATGTCAACAAGGCAGTTAGCCTCGTAGAACTTACCCAGCTTACCCATGATGATGCCGTCCAGAACCTTCTCGGGCTTGTTAGCCATCTTAGGATCGTTAGCGAGCTGAGCCTTGATGATGGCCTTCTCGGAGTCGATCACAGAAGCGGGAACGTCGTTTCTGGTCAGGTAGGGAGTGGGGTATGCGCCGATCTGCAGAGCGATGTTCTTAGCGAACTCGGCAAAGCCGTCCTTGTCGCCGCAGTCAGTGTCGAACTTAACGATAACACCGATGGAGCCTGCGCCGTGGATGTAGGTAGCGGTCAGACCCTCAACCAGAGCGAAGCGGCGAACGCTCAGCTTCTCACCGATCTTGAAGATCTCCTCCTTAACCTTCTCCTCAACGGTTACGCCACCCTCAACGTACTGAGCAGCCATCAGCTCCTCAATGTTTGCGGGCTTGGTAGCCAGGATGGTCTTCAGCAGGTTCTTAACGAACTCCTGGAAGGACTCGTTCTTAGCAACGAAGTCAGTCTCGGAGTTGACCTCGATCATAGCGGTCAGGTCGCCCTCCTTCATGATGGAAACGATACCATCAGCGGCGATACGGTTAGCGATCTTGGAAGCAGCCTTCAGCTCGCCCTTCTCGCGGAGCAGCTTAACAGCAGCCTCGAAATCACCGTCAGCCTCAACGAGTGCCTTCTTGCACTCCATCATACCGATACCGGTCTGCTTACGCAGCTCAGCAACGTCCTTTGCGGAAATGTTTGCCATGATAGTTTACCTCTCTTTTATAAAATCGGGGTTCTTATGCCAAATTACTCAGCGTCGGTGGTCTCGGCAGCAGCCTCGCCGGTCTGCTCACCCTGACGGCCCTCGATGACGGCGTCAGCCATAACGGAGGAGATCAGCTTGATGGCGCGGATAGCGTCGTCGTTACCGGGAATGACGTAGTCGGCATCGTCGGGATCGCAGTTGGTGTCCACGATAGCGATTACGGGAATGCCCAGCTTCTTAGCCTCGAGAACAGCGATGTGCTCCTTGTGAGGATCCACGATGAAGATAGCGTCGGGCAGGCGATCCATGGTCTTGATACCGCCGTAGGACTTCTCCATGTCGAAGATCTCCTTCTGCAGACCTGCAACCTCCTTCTTGGGGAGCAGATCGAAGGTGCCGTCCTCCTGCATCTTGTTGAGCTGGTTCAGACGGTTGATGGAGCGCTTGATGGTCTTGAAGTTGGTCAGCATACCGCCGGGCCAACGTACGTTCACGTAGTACTGACCGCAACGCTCAGCCTCTTCCTTGATGGCCTCTGCAGCCTGCTTCTTGGTACCGACGAACAGAACGGTGCCGCCCTGAGCGGAGAGGTCACGAACGAAGTTGTAAGCCTCCTCGAACTTCTTAACGGTCTTCTGCAGATCGATGATGTAGATGCCGTTTCTCTCGGTGAAGATGTACTCCTGCATCTTGGGGTTCCAGCGGCGGGTATGGTGACCGAAGTGGACACCTGCTTCCAGCAGCTGCTTGATGGTGATGATAGACATTTCAATGTCCTCCTTTTGGTTTTTCCACCACAGAAGCACGTGCATACTGATCACGGAGAGTCGTTTCCGTGACACCAAGTTGCCGATTGCATCTGTGTGTGTATTTATTTGTGTGCATCTTTTACGCACACCGACGTATTATACCATACATCCGATAAATATGCAAGAGGTATTTTGCGATTTTACAATTTGTTTACATTTTATCATAACACCAGGGTCTCCCCTCATTTCCTGCGGGTGCTTCCCTTCACCAGGCAGGCGGACAGCTCGGCAGAGGTAAGCTTGACCAGAACCGTATCCCCCCCGATGCACTCAATGCGGCACCAGGGAATGCGGTAATGCTCGGCACGCCCCAGATTCAGAAATCCGCTTTCCCGCGGGATCAGCAGAGCGGTGATCCGCCCGTCGTCGGCGCAAAGCTCCAGGGCGGTGGGAAACCCCAGCTTACCGCCGTCGCAGAGGTTAATGACCTCCATACATTCCAGCTCAGAGGTTGTCAGTTGTCTCATGGGGATCTTCCTTTCAATGAATTGGGCACCGCCTCCCCCGCGGGGTGGGCGATGCCCTTCTGACAAAGAATATATGCGAAGCTATAGGAAATTATCCCTTTTTCGGCGCGGAGGTCTTCGGCTCCAACACCCGACGGAGAATCCACCGAGCCCCCAGATAGACTCTGGGCACGAGCAGCGGTACGGGCACCGCCCAGAGCACCCACAGCCCCGAAGCCAGCGCGGCGGCCAAACAGCCCGCGAAGATCAGAACCAGAGCCAAGGTGGTCAGGAATACCCGACGGTCGCGGTTGGGGAGGTGATCCACACGGAAGATGACGATCTGAAGGCAAACGGTACACAGGAATCCGTAGTAGCGGGAATCCCCACCGACGCGAGCCCCAAAGAGGCAGGCGATCCCCAGCACCAGCCACGGGAAGACCGCCCCTGCAACGGCAGACAGGAGCTCTACCCGATGCCGTAGCCATAGCTGATGCAGAGACGGTTCTCCGGAGCGGCGCTTGGAGGGCACGTCCCCCGCGGGCAGAACGGCGTAGGTCAGCATACACAGGAAGTCCATCCCCAAGCCCGACAGCAAGAGAGCGGGCGCGGAGGCGGGAGACAGCCCCATACATACGGGGAGAACCGTCATGACGAGGCGCACCGTCTGGGACAGCATCAGAAGCCGCAGACTTCTGTCCAAGGCCTCCCCACAGCTGTCCGCCGCCAGCAGAGCGCGGCGAACGCCCAGCAGACCGCCGCCGCGGGCAGAACTGCGGCGCACCAGCACACGGGCGGAGCGGCGGGCACGGTCGGTGGAAATACGGCCGTCGGAAGATCCGTCGGGGTCGCTGTCCCCCTCGGCAAGCTCACTGATGGTCAGATGGGGCGTACCGGACTCGGCGGAAAGGTAGAGCGAGGGAGAGCAGGCAAAGGGGATGTCCGCCTCGGCCAGGATCGCCAGATCACAGGCATCCACCGACAGCACACCCACCACGCGCCCCTGCGCCTTCAGATCGCGGACGCAATTCAAAATGTAGGTCTCGTCACACCCAAGGAACGCCCGAAATCCGTAGTCCATCCGTCGGGCGGCGGGGTCACGGGGGGTATGGGGCATGGGACGGTCAACGGGGACGGTCTCGGTCAGCCCGCAGGCCTCCAAGGCACGGACGTGAACTGCGGATTCATCCCGCAACAGGGCGGCCACGCGAACACCGCTCTTTTCCAACGCCTTCACGCAGCCGGCCACGCGGCAATCACTGTGAGGACCGTAAGTAACGGTTGCCCGCAGAGTTCGGGTACCGTGATCCTCGGTGATGAGGAAAGCGGTCGTCTCCCCCTGTCCGAGAGCCTCCTGACAGCGGCGGCGCAGAGCCCGCTTCCCCTCCCGCTCCAAGGGGATGATTCCCCGGGGATCATAGAGAAGATCACAGGCCTCGGCTTCCCCGACGTCATGGGTCACGTACACGCGAATACGGCGATTCCCCTCCGAGGAGCGCCAGATACCCGAGGCGCAATTTCCCTCGGCCCGCAGACCCTCTACCCGTGCCAAAAGGCCGTCCGTGTCGATCTCAGCCCAATCGCAAAGCTCGGGGATGAAGCGGGGGAGGACGTCGCGGCTGTCTCCCGACGCGGGAAGACCGCTCATGACACGGCGGTATACGTAGAAGTACTCCGCCACGGCGCGCGCCTCGTCGTCAGCCTCGGGGCAATCACAGCGGTACACCGTCTCTCCCACCCGCAGAGTCTCGGGATGGCTGAGCCCGTCGTGGAGCGCGGCTGTCCCCACCAGGATCAGATCCGTCATGGCGGTCAGATCCTGACAGACAGCGGTGGAACGAATGTCGGCGGTGGATTCCCGATCCCGATCCCCCGCAGCCTCTCGGCGGGTGAGAGCGGCCAGATAGCAGGCCTTGATCAACGTGTGCTCGGTGAGCGTCAGCGTCGCCATGGCGGCGGCGGCCAGGAAAATATCCAGAAATTCGTAGCGGTCTCCCAACGTGAAAATGCCGATGGCCGTCAAGGGCACCAGCAGACAGAAAAGCCCCAAATTGATGGCCGAAAGGACACGGGAGGCCTTACGGAAGATGGGGGGGATCTTGTCCCGATGGGCAGAGGGGAGGGTCCCGATCATACCGCCCAAGTGGGTATCACTTCCCACAGCGGTCACCAGAGCCAGAGCCGAGCCCGTCTCCACGATACCGCCGGCGTAGACCATATTTTCGGGAGACACGCGAAGACCGCTCCCTCCTCCGAGTCCGTCGGCGGCACGCTTGTACAGCAGGCGAGGAGGCTTGGACGCGTCCGCGGCATCCAGCTCACGCTCCAGAACCGCCAGCTCCGCGGCGCGAAGGAGACGGCAATCCGCCGGGACGATATCCCCGGGATACAGCAGAAGAATATCCCCCTTGACCAGACCGTCGCCCCCCACGCGCAACACGCGACCGCCCCGCAGAACGCGGCACAAGGGAGCGTCATAGGCTGCCATGGCGGTCTCCATGCGCTCGGTACGAACGGCCAGAACACCGCACAGAACGGCATTACCCAGCGCCAGCAGGGCACAAACCGAGCCCAACAGCACACGGTCAAAGAACAAGGAAATAATCGAGACAGCCATCAGCATCCAAAGAGCGGGCTCCTTGGCGACCTGCTTCAAGCACTCGGCCAGGCCCCTCGGGGACTTGACGAACAGGGATCGGGCGGTGGAGGCCGCCAAACGGCGCTCCGCCTCCTTGGGGGAAAGTCCCTGCGCGGGATCTACCCCAAGGTAAGAGACCAGCTCCGCCGCCGACGTAGCGGCGGGGTCGATCCTTCGGTCATAGACCTTATGTGATGAGGACATAGAAACCTCCTCGGAATTCATATATGTGGCAGGGCAGGGAGCAGGAGCATGCAAGAGATACGAGATACGAAGATACAAGATATGGAACGAGTGCTGCCGTAAGGCTTTACCATATCATGTATCGGCCGAGCCTGCTCGGCGCGTATCTTGTATCTTGTATCTTGTAACTTGTATCTTACAACTTGTATCTTGCCGCAAAACGGCAATTTACATGCACGTAACCTTCAGCTCTCCATCCTTGACGTGCAGTTGGATGCGCGTCAGGGTGTGGGTGTAGTCGGCGATGACGGCCTCGGCGATGGGATCCTCCACGTGGCGCTGGATGTAGCGGCGCATGTTACGGGCACCGTACTTGGCGGAGAAGGATCGCTCTGCGATGAGGGCGGCGGCGGCATCGGTGTAGGTGAGAGTCAGAGATTTTTCGGCCAGAGCCTCGGCCAGCTCGCCCAGCATGATGCGGACGATGCGGGTAAAGTCGCTCTGATCCAGCGAGCGGAAGGTCACCACCTCGTCCACGCGGTTGATGAACTCGGGACGGAGGAAGCGGGACAGAGCCTTCATGGTGGCGTCCTCGGCCATGTCCTCGGTATCACCGAAGCCAATGGTGGAGGTCTGGCGGTCAGATCCCGCGTTGGTGGTCATGACGATGACGGTATTCTCAAAATTAACGGTCTTTCCGTGGGCATCGGTGAGACGGCCGTCGTCCAGGATCTGGAGCAGGATGTTGAGCACGTCGGGGTGCGCCTTCTCGATCTCGTCGAAGAGCACCACCGAGTAGGGCTTGCGGCGGATCTTCTCGGTGAGCTGACCCGCGTCGTCGTAGCCCACGTAGCCGGGAGGGGATCCGATGATGCGGGAGACCGACCCCTTCTGCATGAACTTCGACATATCCAGTCGGATCAAGGTCTCGGGAGAGTGGAACAGATCGTTGGCCAAAGTCTTGACCAGCTCGGTCTTACCCACGCCCGTGGGGCCCGCGAAGATGAAGGAAACGGGCTTGCGCTTGGCGGAAACACCGGCGCGGTTGCGCTTGACGGCTCTCGCCACGGCGGAAACCGCTTTATCCTGACCCACGATATGCTCCTTCAAGCGTGCCTCCAGCTTATCCACCTGCTCGAACTCGTTCTCGGTGATGGTGGTGGCAGGGATACCCGTCCATACCTCGATGACCCCCGCCAGCTCGGCGGCGGTAAGAGTGATGGCGTCGCAATGGGGCTCCAGCTCGGCCAGACGCTCGGAAAGCTTCAGCTCCTGCGCCTTGATGCTCGCCAGCTCCTTGTAGCGGCGCTCCAAAGCCTTCTCATTGCCGTCAGGCATCTCCTTGGCCTCCAATGCTTCCCTCTTGGCCTTGACGGTCAACAGCTTGTCGCGGATCTCGTAGGTCTCGTTGAGCGCGCCGCTGGACAGGGACAGATGGGCGGCGGCCTCGTCCAAGAGGTCGATGGCCTTGTCGGGCAGGTAGCGGTCGGTGATGTACCGCTCGGACATGGTAACAGCCTTCACCAGCACCCCGTCGGGAATGTTGATGTGGTGGTACTCCTCGTAGTAGTGCTTGATGCCCTTCAGCATCTCCACCGATTCGGCGATGGAGGGCTCCTCCACCATAACGGGCTGGAAGCGGCGCTCCAGCGCGGTGTCCTTCTCGATGTACTTGCGGTACTCGGTCAGGGTGGTGGCACCGATGATCTGCACCTCTCCGCGGGAGAGGGCGGGCTTCAGAATGTTGGCGGCGTTCACCGAGCCCTCGGCCTCGCCCGTGCCAACGATGTTGTGGACTTCATCAATGACCAGGATCACGTTCCCCTCGGACTTGACCTCCCCGAGAAGCCCCAGAATGCGGGACTCGAACTGACCGCGGAACTGGGTACCCGCCACCAGAGCGGTCAGGTCAACCAGGTAGATCTCCTTGTTCCGCAGCTTGTAGGGCACGTCTCCCTTGGCCACGCGGATGGCCAGCGCCTCGGCGATGGCGGTCTTACCCACACCGGGCTCACCGATGAGACAGGGATTGTTCTTCTGACGGCGGCAGAGGATCTGCGTCACCCGCGCCATCTCACGCTCACGGCCCACGATGCGATCCAGCTTCCCTGTCCGCGCGGCCTCGGTCAGATTGCGGCAGTAGGTGGTCAGATACTTCAGATCCTTCTGCTCGGATGCCTTGGATTTGCCGTCCTTCTTGCCCCCCTTCTTGTCCCGGGGAACGGGCGTGCCGTCGTCCGAAGGATTCATCCCTCCGAAAAGGCCGCCCAAGCCGCCCTCACCGAACAGGCTGGGCATATCAATGGCGGGGGCGCCCCCGTCCTCGCCGCCGTCCTGCTCCGAGGGGGTGGCCATCATGCTGTTCATGGACTCCTCCATAGACTCGATCTGATCCGCCGTCAGACCCATCTGACCGGCGATGCCGTCCAGCATATTGTTCACAGGCAGCCCCATCTCCTTGGCGCAGCGCATGCACAGACCCTCGGAGGTTCGGTTGCCGTTCTCCATTTTCGTAATGAATACCACAGCGATCCGCTTGTGGCATCTGGAACACATAACCATATATATCACGTATCGGGAATTCCCGACGGACTCCTTTGCTTGGGGTATGAGTATTCGAAGAATACCCAGATTATATCATACCACTTTTCGGGGCGATTGTCAAGAGGGGGCACCGAAGACGGTGGGGCGGGCACGACCGTTTTTTTCCCAATCCCCGTCAAATCCCTCGCCTTAATGGGGCGGAAAGTCGAAATCTCTTGACAAAACGGATACGGTGTAGTATAATATAATGGATTATATATATTTCCCCCGCCCCTCTCCTTCGGGCAGAAAGGATCACCATATGACATACGTCGTCTCCAACCTCCACGGTCACTTTGAGGAGTACAAAACCCTCCTGCAAACCATCAAGTTCAACGCCGACCGCGACGTGCTCTACGTCCTGGGCGACATCGTGGACTACGGCCCCGATGCCATGGCGCTCATCGAGGACATGAGCTACCGCCTCAACGTCTACCCCATCGCGGGCGAGCACGATTTCACCGCCGTCAAGATGCTGACGGGCTACGAAAAAATGCAGTCCGGCGAGGCCGTGGACGCCGACTTCATCTCGGACATGACCGAGTGGGTCAAGGACGGCGGCGAGCCTACTCTGTCGGGCTATCGCGCCCTGAACGCGGATATGCAGGAGGGCGTCATCGAATACCTGTCGGATATGCCCCTCTACGAGGAGGTCACCGTCAACGGTCACGACTACCTCCTGCTCCATCAGGGCATCTACGACTTTACCCCCGACGTGGAGCTGGACTGGCTGGAGCCCGAGGACTTCTTCTCGGAGTCCCTCGACCCCACCGCCAAGTATTTCGAGGATAAGACCATCATCGTGGGCCATACCCCCACCTCGGAGGGCAACGGCGGCGCCGACCGCATCTTCTACGGCAACGGCACCATCTTCATCGACTGCGGTCTGGGCAGAGGCGGCCGATTGGGTTGCCTGCGTCTGGAGGACGGTAAGGAGTTCTATGTCTAAGCAGAAAAACAATCGAAACGAAAAGCCCGAGGTGGTGACGGTCACGATCCATGACCTGAACAACCTCGGTTGCGGCGTGGCCAGAATGCCCGATGGGACCCCCGACGGGGGTCTTGTGGTGTTTGTCAAGGGCACCGTCACAGGAGACGTGGTCAAGGCGCAGATCATCAAGCGCACTAAGTCCTTCCTTGTGGGCAAGCTCCTCCAGATCGTGACCCCCTCCCCCATGCGGGCGGAGGAGGAGTTTTGCACCGCCCCCGAGGCCTGCGGCGGCTGCGTGTACCGCCACCTGAGGTATGAGGACGAGCTCATTTCCAAACACAGCCGTGTGGAGAAGGCCTTCAGACAGGCGGGGCTTGCTGACGTGGTCATTCGCCCCGTGCTGACCGTGAAGCGGGACGGCGAGCACGTCACCCGCGGCTACCGCAATAAGGGGATGTACCCCGTCAGGCAGGGAAAGAACGGAATGGAAGCAGGCTTCTACGCCGCCAAGACCCACAAGGTCATTCCCTGCTTTGACTGCGCTCTTCAGCCCGATGCCTTCGGTGAGCTGGTTCGCGCCGTCTGCAAGCTCTGCGACAAGTACCGCGTCACGGCCTACGACGAGGAGAGCGGTACGGGTATCCTGCGCCACATCTATCTCCGCGCCGCCGCCGACGGCACGACCCTGCTCACCCTGGTCATCAACGACGTAAGGCTCCACCCCAAGGCCGCCGAGGGACTCACGCACGAGCTGGTGGGCAAGTTCCCCAAGCTCTGCGGCATCCTGCTCAACATCAACCGCGAGAACACCAACGTGGTGCTGGGAGAGAAGTTCGTGACTCTGTGGGGCAAGGACTACATCGAGGATATCCTCTGCGGCAAGAGACTCCGCCTGTCCGCGGGGTCGTTCTATCAGGTCAACCACGATGCCGCCGAGCTGCTCTATAACACCGCCGCCGACATGGCGGAGCTGACAGGCAAAGAGCATCTCCTTGACCTCTACTGCGGCGCGGGGAGCATCGGACTCTCCATGACCGACCGCGTGGCTGACGTGACGGGTATCGAGATCGTCCCCGAGGCGGTGGAGTGCGCCCGTGTCAACGCCAACCTCAACGGGCTGGGAGCTGACCGCGCCCGCTTCTTCTGCGGAGATGCATCCGATGCCCACAAGTTCCTCTCCGCCCTGGAGCAGAACGGCGCGCCCTCGCCTGATCTTGTGGTTATTGATCCCCCCCGCAAGGGTACGACGCGGGAGCTGATCGAGGAGATCGCCCGACGGGATATCAAGCGGGTGGTGTATATTTCCTGTGAGCCTGAGACGCTGGGACGGGATTGCGCGGTGTTCCGGGAGTTTGGGTACAGCATTGGTGAAGTACAGCCCGTGGATCTGTTCCCGAGGACAGGGCACGTCGAGACGGTTGTCTTACTTTCCAAGGGACATATCGACTCGAAAAAGATTCGCGTGGAGTTCTCTTTGGAAGACATGGATATGTCGGAATTTCAGAACGATGCAACCTATCCGCAGATCAAGGATTACGTGCTGGAGCATACCGGCTTGAAGGTCAGTAGCCTCTATATCGCGCAGGTTAAGCAGAAGTGTGGCATCATTGAGCGTGAGAATTATAATAAGCCGAAGTCAGAGAATCCTAAGCAGCCGAAGTGCCCGCGGGAGAAGGAGAAGGCAATCATGGAGGCGTTGAAGTATTTTGGGATGATTTAATCATGCTATTTTTCAGGACTTATTGAAAGTGGCTTACCATTACCGGTATATGTTGAACACCTCAGCATATATCGGTATTTTTCATAAAAATTGGCGCGTAGCTCGGAGTTGCGCACCATGATCTTTTAAGACCCAACACATAATAAATTTTATCTTATATCACTATTGTGTAGTATCAATCATATCTGTTTGCTCCTTCATAAATATTTCAAATGGGGATTGCGTTTTGGCTTGAAATGTGATATAATAAAAAAAACGTGATTAATGGAGTATTATTTATGCTTGAAATAACTCAGGGTTCTATAATATCTGGCATAAGAAATCACAGATACCCAAATTGCAGATGTTTTGGCATAGTCATATCCGCAAGATGCGACCTTGCAAATGACAAAATATATAAAATATTTTATTTAACCGCTGTTGATGTGAATGAGTGGTTTTTAACCCAAGTCGGTTATGACTTGGTACTAAAAAAAAGAGTCTCTGGATTAATCAACTCGTTGAGAAGTGCCCTTGAACCTTTAGGTTTTGTTTGGGATATTGTTTCAAGATTTTCCAAAGAGGAATTTGAAACTGTTTTAGCAGATAAAGAATATTCCATAAAAGCTTCTACCCAAAAAACACTTGCGTCATCCTTTGATAACTATCTTCGTTGCACGTTGCCAACATTAACAGAGGAAGAAAGACGGATGTTACTGAAGGAAGAAGAAAAACAGATGAAAAGCGTCTTTTACGAGATAAATTCAGGCTCCAATTCACACTTTACATATATACCTAAAAAAGCATATGAACAAAATTCAACAGGCGGGCTTATAGTCGATCATCAAGAATTAGATTACTTTACAGTTGAGCAAGCCAAGTATATTTGTTATGGAGAAATGGATATAAAGAGTAACAAATTAAGCGAACAGCAAAAGAGCTTTTTTGATAAACAATTTTTCTTAACTGAAGAACCGGGTTTTTCAGTCGTATATGACACTATCGACTCTCCTTGGATAGAATATTTAATGCAAAGGTTTTCTAACACTTTTATTAGAATAGGAGTTGACAATGTTTCTAGAAACGAAATAGACCAAATGGTTGTATCTATTACACAAAAGAGGGAGGAAAAACAATGAATTACATTTTATTTGAAAAAAGTGCAATCAACATTTTGGTTGGAAAAAAAGAATTTCAAAGCACTGAATTTATTGAAGGTAGGCAATTTATTGAATTATTACAAGGAAAAATTGCTTCTGTTAATTTCCACTCGCTATGTGTACATATAACAGAACAAAATAATATTTTCTTTGTAGGAGAGCGTTGCGAAAAAGATTTTTTGCTCATCGATTTGGAACAATCAAAACTTTTGAGCAAAGAAACAAATCCTGATGACTTACTTCTTGTATTGCAAAAAGTTTTCCGTACCGCTATAAGAATTTGGGATGTTCATCCTTTTACATCTTCTGAACGACTCAACGGATCGAAGTCTATAGTTTTTCCATTTGTTTACGGAGATCACCGTCGTATAGTAGTTGAGCGAGAACCAAACTGTGAAAGATTAAGGAAAAGAGGCATAAATCGTCCATTATTGGTCTATAAATATGGTACAGATGATGCTCCTAAAAGAGAGGAAATCGCAGATACAGAGGTGTTAAGAGACGCAGGTGAACTTTATCTCAAATTAACTCATGAATTCCAACAACATTTTCGTGCTGTTAATGACATCCCAAGCACTTATGGTTCTCTTCCCTTGTTACATACTTCTACTGGGAGCCAAGTAAGTGATGGGGGGTTTATGTATTTGCATTATAGCCAGCGGTTAGAACAGTTGACAACCACACAAAAAAAGGTTGTCGAAGATGATAATCTGTCCTCCCCAATAAGAATAGATGGTCCCGCCGGAACGGGAAAAACAACTTCCATGATTATGCGCGCATGGAGATTATTAGAAAAAGCTCGTGTTGAAAATCTGCCATTCAATATTGTGTTTTTCTCGCATAGTGATTCAACTGATTTTGAAGCAAAACAAGCCTTTTCAATATTTGAAAATTCGGATTACTATACTTCTAGAGAAAATCCCCAAAAAATACTCTTCACGACGTTATTTGATTTTTGCATTCAATGTATTGGGGCTCAAAAATCTGAAATAATCGAATATAATGCTGGGGATGCTAAACAATCTCAACGTATATTGATCGAAGAAGCATTAAATCATGTTCTCAAAACCGTCTATAAATCTTATAAACCGCTTCTATCAGAAGAACTGAAGAATTCTTTTAACGAAGAACAAACTCCTAAAGCAATACTAATTTCTATGTTGCAACATGAGTTTGGCGTACAGATTAAGGGTCGAACGGATTGCACTATTGAAGAATATTATAAGTTGCCTTATATTGATAATGCTCTTCATGCAAAACATCTCAAAGATAAAGAATTCGTCTTTTCAATTTTCAAGGAATATCAAAAAATGTTAGAGGCTTCCAATGTCTTTGATATTGATGACATAACTTTGCAGGCATTGTCACAATGGAATGCTCCTTTTTGGCGTAGAGAAAGAGGCAACAGTGGGTTCGACTATATTTTTGTTGATGAAATGCATTTATTTGACATTAATGAGCAACATGCATTCCATTATTTGACAAAAAGTGCAGAGCAAAAACAAATACCCATATGTTTTGCGCTTGATTACAGTCAAGCACTGGGCGATAGAGGAAACATTCAACAAGACTATATTAAAGAAGCGTTCGGCCAAGCAACAGAGAAAAAATACAAAACAATATTTAGATCCTCACAGCAAATTACTGATTTCTGTGCTTCTATTTCAGCTGCCGGAGCACTCATGTTCCAATCTTCTTATAAAAATCCGTATGATACACCAACTAGTGGATTTACATCTCAAGAAGAAGCCTTATGTCAAAAACCTTGTCTATTTATGTATATGAGCGATGAAGAAATGATTAATGCCATTAAAACACATATCGATGTTTGCAGAAAGGAGACAAATTGCAAAAACAGCGATATTGCTATTATTTCTTTTGAACCTTCCCTACTGCAAAAGGACAATATTGAATTGTTATCAGGAAAGATACAAAGTAAGATTACTTTGCTTAAGGATAGGCAGTTGGAAAAACCAATCCGTACTGAGGATCATATGATTTTATCTAGCCCGTACAATGTTAATGGATTGGAGTTTAAGTGCGTAATACTTGTAGGCGTAGACGAAGGGCGTGTTCCTCAAAGTGCAGGAGTTAATGATATTTCTGTAAACTATATAAAATATATCGCATTTAATCAACTCTATCTGACATCTTCTCGCGCGAAATATAGATTGATATTAATGGGAAATGATAATCATGGTATTTCGTCATGCCTCAATTATGCATTAACTAACGAAACCATCGAACAAAAGCAATAAGCAAGTTAAAATAGATTCCTGATTTTTTAGCCTTTCGTTGTGTCCAGTGTAGCATAGGTCTCGCAGATGTAAACGTAAAAAAATATCACCGAAAAATGAAATGAATAATGAAAGAGCCAGGTAGCAATACCTGGTTTTTTCTATATCCAAAAGCAATATTTTTTTGTGTACTGAAAGCAGTCACGACCTCTCGTTGACATCTGCACATCTCACTCGGAATGAGCGCGATCAGCTCCCGACCTATGCTCCCCTGACCCTGCCGAAAGGCAAAATAAAAAATCAGGAGGTAATCCAAAATGAAAAAAGTAGTTTACTCAGTTACCCGGTATCGAAGAGATGATATCGACAAGATCTCAGGTCTTGGCTATATCACGGATACCGATCTCGTCATCGCTTGCATGAGCAAAGCAGGCAAGCCGTACATCCGCGTGTTCGAGGATTGCGTCAAAAATTGCCATCCCATCCCCGATAAGCAGGGTGAATACAAGGGTGCGCACTATGAAATCCGCGAAGTTCAGCTTGATACCGGTAAGGATAACTACGAGACCCGTGAGATCGAGCTTAATTACAACATCTGGTACAAATTCGTAGATTGAAGGGAGAATTGAAAATGAAAAATCGTTTCTACATGAAGGAATTCCAATATCACGACGGTGAGTGCTACGTCACCTTTAACATTGTCGATCTGAACGAGCTGAAAAATGAGATCAGCGTGGCTATTACCCGTGAGGGCAAGATCAGCGTGGTCACGTATCCGCTGCTTTC
>JAZOOM010000020.1:0-2452 GCA_045655025.1 Eubacteriales bacterium
CCTCGTGCCCACCCCCGATGCGGGAGATTTTACCCAAAGCCTGATCGAGCTGGGTGCGCTGGTCTGTATTCCCGGCGAACCCAAATGTATGGATTGCCCCCTCCATCTGCTCTGCGAGGCCAAGCGGACGGGGCGGGAGAAGGAATTACCCGTCCGTCTCGCCAAGACCAAACGACGGGTAGAGGATCGCACCGTGCTGGTCATCCGCTGTGCGAGCGATGAGGCCACCACCAAAATTGCCCTCCGCAAGCGCCCCGCCGCGGGGCTTCTGGGTGGTCTGTACGAGTTCCCCTGTATGGACGGCCACGCCACCCCCGAGGAGGTAGGGAAGTACCTGACCGATCGCGGACTGACCGTTACCGCCGTCACCCCCCTCCCCACCGCCAAGCACCTGTTCTCCCACATCGAGTGGCGCATGATCGGGTATGCCGTGGAGGTGGCCGCGACCACCGCCGTGGCGGATTGGTTCTTTGCCGATGTGAGTGAGGTGGACGAGGTGTATGCGATCCCGTCGGCTTACGGGGCGTATCGACCCTACTGTTTCGCGTAAAAACACCCCCGCAAGCCCTGCTTGACAAAATTCCAACCCCCGGTTGCTTGACAGACGGGGGATTTTGGGCTATAATGGGGGCAGAAACAAGCCCGATGGGCGGGCGAAAGGAGACTTACATGCTTGCTTTATGTGACAATATCCGCCGACTGCGGCGGGCGAGAGGACTATCCCAGGAGGAGCTGGCGGGGCGGCTGGGAGTCAGCCGTCAGAGCGTCAGCCTGTGGGAGCAGGGGGAGACCAACCCCACCGTGGAGAACATCTACGCCATGGCCGAGGTGCTGGGGGTGAGCTTTGACGAGTTGATGGCGGCACCCTCCGAGGCCGAGCCTGTGCCCGCCGTTGAGCGCGAGGTCTTCCACGCCCGCAGCTTTGACGAGGTGATGGCCGACGGACGGGAGGTGGTCGCCCAAGGCTCCTTCTTCAATACGGCCGAGACCGAGCGGGAAGCCTCGGCCGAGACCCCTCCGCCCGCCGAGGTCGGGGGCATGACCGATCGCATGAAGGCCGAGGCTCGTTACTACCGCTACCTGCACCTGACCCGTAAGACCCAAACCGCCTGCTGGTTCTTGCTGGCCGGTGGGTTGATGATGCTCTTTGCCTTGATCGTGCTGGGCTCTCTGGCGGTGGATCACGCCGGAACCGCCATCGGGGCTGTAGCCGATTCGATGGGGCCGATCTGCATTTTGATCGGGCTTTCGGTGTTTACGGGCGGTCTGGTGGCGGCCATCGTGTACGCCATCCGCGCGGGCAACCACCGCCGCCGCATGGGAGACTTGTTCGATCTGGCCACCTACGAGGAGATCAAGCGGGGCAGGGAAGGCTACGCCGCCAAACGGAAGTAACGGGTCATCAATAAAACGGACGCTTACCCGAAAAGGGGAGGCGTCCTTTTTCTTTCTTCAAAAATCTCCCCAACCCCCACCCCTTTTTGCACAAATTCCCTTGCAATTTGTTCCCATTTATGCTATACTTATGCTAACAAATCCGCTCCGAAAGGAATTCTTGATATGAGAACCGAAACCTTCGTCCTCGATTCCCGTTACCCCGACTGTACCCTCACCACCTACATCCACGACCCCCACGCCGAGCTGAACATCACCACCCGCCGCGCCATCATCGTCTGCCCCGGCGGTGGCTACCAGTTCCTCTCCGAGCGGGAGGCCGAGCCCGTGGCGCTCCAATATTTCGCCGCAGGTCTGAACGTCTTTATCCTCCGTTACTCGGTGCAGGAGAAGGCGCTGAACGACGCGCCGCTGATCGAGTCCGCTCTGGCGGTGAAGCACATCCGCGAGAACGCCGACAAGTATTTCGTGGATCCCGACTATATCTTCATCACGGGCTTCTCGGCGGGCGGTCACTGCGCCGCCATGTGCGGTACCCTGTGGAACCATCCCGTCGTCCGCGAGGCTCTGGGCATTGACCGCGGGGAAGCTCCCGAGGGCATCAACCGCCCCACCGCCACGGTGCTGTGCTACCCCGTCATCACCGCCAATCCCTTCGCCCACCGCGGCTCCATCGACACCCTCTGCGGCTACCCCAGCGAGGACACCGACGGCGCGTACCACTTCTCGGTGGAGTTGCACGTAGACAAGACCACCGCCCCCGCCTTCATCTGGCACACCTTCAACGACGGCGCGGTGCCCATCCAGAACACCCTCCTCTACGCCTCTGCCTTGGCCGATGCGGGCGTGCCCTTCGAGTACCACGTCTACCCCGACGGCGTCCACGGTCTGTCCCTCGCCAATCACGAGACATGGGTGGGTCTGCCTACCCACTACAACCCCACCTGCCAGGGCTGGATCGAGGATGCGATCCGATACGTGAAGGAGTTTCAGGCGTAAATTGCTGTCTATCGGGGTGATGAGTCTAACGTTCTCATCGCGGCAACGACGGGGGGTG
>JAZOOM010000021.1:0-8046 GCA_045655025.1 Eubacteriales bacterium
GACCGCTTGGCCTCCGACTTTTCACCCCCGTCGTTGCCGCGATGAGAACGTTAGGCTCGTCACCCCGATAAACAGCAATTTGAACTTCGCCAACAGATTTCCCTAAACCCCGTTGACAAAATCCCTTCCATATGGTAAAATGATAGTGCACAATCAATCACCGAAGGGAGACGACCATGCTTCTGTACTACATCCGACACGGTGACCCCATCTATGACCCCGATTCTCTTACCCCGCTGGGGCAGGAGCAGGCCAAGGCGCTGGCCAAGCGGCTCCTCCTTCACGGTGTGGACAAGGTCTACGCCTCCCCTTCCAACCGCGCCATGCAGACGGCACGCCCCATCTGCGACCTGCTCCGCAAGGAGATCACGGTCTGCCCGTGGGCGGACGAGGGGCTGGCGGCGAGGGACTTCATGGTGCCCCATGAGAAGCACGGCTATACGTGGTGCTTTTACGACCCCGCCCTCACGGCTCTCTTCAATTCCCCCGCCATCCGCGCGCTGGATAAGAAATGGTACGAGCATCCCGACCTTGCGCGGTACCGCTTTGCCGAGGGTGTGAGACGGGTGGACGAGGCGGTGGATGCATTCTTCTTGGAGCTGGGACTGCGCCACGACCGCGAGAACAACCGCTACGAGATCGTCACCCCCAACCATGACCGCGTGGCGCTCTTTGCTCACCAAGGCTTCGGTATGTGCTTCTTCAGCAGTATGCTGGATATCCCCTACCCCCAGTTCTGCTCCCACTTTGACTTCGGCCACAGCTCCATGTCGGTAATCCACTTCACCGAGCTGGGTGGGTACGTCTACCCCAAGGTACTGCAGGTGTCCAACGACTCCCACCTGTACCGCGAGGGGATTTTGACGGGCTACCACAACGTCATCAAGTTCTGATCCGCAGGAGGGAGACGGCTATGATCTTCTACTACATCCGCCACGGCGAGCCCTTGGGGGTGCCCGACTACTCCCTGACCCCTTTGGGACAGGAGCAGGCGAAAGCCCTTGCCAAGCGTCTCTGTCTCTTTGGCATCGACCGTGTTTTCGCCTCCCCCACCCTCCGTACGATGCAGACCGCGAAGCCCATCTGCGACCTGCTCCGCAAGGAGATCACCCCCTGCGACTGGGCAGACGAGGGCATCGTCTGGAATGAATTCACCGTCCCCCATCCCAAGTATGAGCATACGTGGGCGTTCTTTGACCCCAAGTATCTGGAGATCTTCTCCTCCCCCGAGGTACGGGCGCTGGGTGAGCGGTGGTATGAGCATCCCGATCTGGCGGGGCTCAACTTCAAGGCGGGGGTGGAGCGTGTGAATGCCGCTGTAGACGAGTTTTTCCTGTCCCTCGGCTTCCGCCACGACCGTGAGAACGCCCGCTACGAGGTGGTGGGTGAGCATCTCAACCGCGACCGCGTGGCGCTGTTCGCGCATCAGGGCTTCGGTATGAGCTTCTTCAGCAGTATGCTGGATATCCCCTACCCCATGTTCTGCACCCACTTCGATTTCAGCCACAGCTCCATGTCGGTGGTCAATTTTGAGCCAAGAGGGAAGTACGTGTACCCACACGTGTTGCAGACGGCCAATGATTCTCACCTGTATAAGGAAAGGATCATTACGGGGTACCATAACGCCATCAAATTCTGATTATTGTTGATTATTGTTGATTATTGTAAGGAGAAATAAACCATGAATACCTTCTATCCCGAGATCAAAAAGAACTTCGGCTTCGGCATGATGCGCCTCCCCATGAACGGCTCCGAGGTGGATATCCCCCAGACCTGCGATATGGTGGACGCTTTCATCAACGCCGGCTTCAACTACTTCGACACCGCCCACGGCTACATCGGCGGCAAGAGCGAGCTGGCCGTCAAGGAGTGCCTCACCTCCCGCTACCCCCGTGAGAGCTACATCCTCACCGACAAGCTCTCCCCCAATTTCTTCAACACCGAGGCCGAGATCCGCCCCTACTTTGAGTCCATGCTGGAGGCCTGCGGCGTGGAGTATTTCGACTTCTTCCTCCTCCACTCCCTGACGGCGGGGAACTACCCCCACTACACGAACAACCGCGCCTTTGAGATCGCCGCCGAGCTGAAGGCCGAGGGCAAGGTGCGCCACGTGGGTATCTCCTTCCACGACACCGCCGAGACTCTGGAGAAGATCCTCTCCGAGCAGCCCGTCATCGAGGTGGTTCAGCTTCAGTTCAACTATCTGGACTATGAGGATGCCCACGTACAGTCCCGCCTGTGCTACGAGGTCTGCGTCAAGTACGGCAAGCCCGTCATCGTCATGGAGCCTGTCCGCGGCGGCAGTCTGGTGAATCTCCCCGAGGCAGGACTGGATGAGATCAATAAGCTGAGTGAATACTCCCCCGCAGGCTACGCCATCCGCTACGCCGCCTCCTTCGACAACATCTTCATGGTGCTGTCGGGCATGAGCAACATGGAGCAGATGAACGATAACGTCAAGTCCATGAGGGATTTCACCCCCTTCACCGAGACCGAGTTCGACACCGTCTACCGCGTGGCCGACATCATCCGCGCCATTCCCACCATCCCCTGCACCTCCTGCAAGTATTGCACCGACGGCGACCGTTGCCCCATGAACATCCGCATCCACTCCCTGTTCGGCGCCGAGAACAAGGCTCGCCGCTTCAACACCGAGGATGCCCGCGGCCAGTACAACTGGGTCACCTCCAAGGGCGGCAAGCCCACCGACTGCATCGAGTGCGGGGCCTGCGAGGAGATCTGCCCCCAGCAGCTGCCCATCCGTCAGCTTCTCAAGGAGATCGGGGAGAGATTCGAGGGTTGACAGAAAGAAGTCTGTCGTAAATAAAAAACAAGGTGTCCGCCATTTTTGGGGGCACCTTGTTTTTCATTCGGATTATTGGTTCAGATCGTTGTCGGCGGCGACGTTTAGCGAAAGTAAGCGATTCCTTTCCTGAGGGTGGGAGAGGATCGCATCTTTACTGTCGGTATCCTTGGTTCCCGCCTTGTTCTTACTCGTCCCAGACCAGCGTTCCGTTTTCCTCCCTGACTGCCAGGAACACGGGGGTCTCCTTGCGATCCCCCACAGGGGTGTTGGGGGAGTGGAAGGAGATGTACATCTGCCCGTCGGGGGCGGTGAAGATCATGCCGTGGCCGCCATCGTAGGTGCCTGTCATGCTCTTGGAGTAGAAGGGGTTTTCCTCGTGGATCCACTTGCCGTCAAGGCGGCCGTTCTCACTTCTCGCGATGGCCAGGGTATAGCCGTGGGCATCGAAATTCGACCACAGCACGAGAAGATTCCCCTCTTTTGTGGTGTACAGAAAGCAACCGTCGGTGACGCCCATGACCGCCCAGGAGGGCTCGTTGGCCTTGAACAGCTCGAAGGGCTCGGAGATGAAGTGGGTGAGATCCTCAGACAGCATGGCGGCGGCGAAGGAGCCGATGCCCCCGGGCATACAGGTCCATTCATGGACGAAAACCATCCAAGGCCGACCGTCAGGATCCACGTACAGGGTGCCGTCAATGGCATCCCAATCGGCAGGGGTAACGTGGCCGTTTGTGATCTCCACGAAGGGTCCCTCGGGGGAATCCGACTTCAGAATGATGCAACCGCGGTGATTTGTGACGCTGTTGTAGTAGGTGGTGAACATGTAGTAGTTGCCCTTGTACTCGTGTACCTCGGGAGCCCAGTGGCTACCGCCGTCGGTATCGGAATTTCTGACCGAGGCGACCTCGCCCAGATCCTTCCATGGCCCTTCCGGATTTCCGCTTGTGTTCTTGTAGCAATGCCATCCGGTGCCGTAGGCGTAGTAGACGCCATTCTTGACGATAACGTAGGGGTCTCTCAAGCATTCAATGGTGGTGGTGATCATGGTATACTCCTTCTCGGTTTCCTTGACATCCAGGGGATGCGGAGACCGTTTTCGGTATTGCAGTAGGTTTCCATCGGGGAGTTCACGGCGGCGTAGGCCGAGCGGTAGGTGGTGACTGCTGTATAACGGTAACGTCCCACCGCGGGCGGGACTTGGCCGCCGTCACGGGCGGCGCGGAGCATAACCGCGCCACAAGGAGCAGAGCAAGCAACAAGAGAAAACGGCGGATTTCATGTTTCCTTGGAGGATCCTGCTCCTGTTACCGCTATTATAGCACGAATGCGGGGCGGTGTCAAGATGAGTTTTCAGAGGTGCACCTGAGAATATCCCACGCAGGCGTGGGCGCGAGGAAGTATTGGACGAATCGTTACAAAATTTTTTTCTGATAAATGAAAAATTCTCCCATTTTCCCCTTTACAAATCCATCAAACTGTGTTAAAATAAGGGGCGTAAAAGGGAGTAGCTTGCGGATACGTCCGTTTCCCTCGCGTCAGTACGGCTTTTCAGCCCGCGCGGGAATGAAATAGCAAGACTTTTACCGAGTGTCTTTTCGACTTTCGGTAAAGGTCTTTTTATTTCGGCTTGCAGCTACCTCAAATTTAAGAAAAGAGAGGAAAAAGAAGTGAATTTCTTCCAGCAGCTGGCAGACCTGTTCTCCAACATCACCAATATCACCCTGCCTCAGGTGATCATGTGGTGTATCGGTGGTCTGCTGATCTATCTTGCCATCAAGAAGGACATGGAGCCTACTCTGCTTCTGCCCATGGGTTTCGGTGCCATTCTGGTCAACCTTCCCCTGTCGGGCGCGGTGAACCAGTGGGCGGAGGGTGTCCTTGAGGAGGGCCCCATCGACGTTTTGTTCAATGCGGGTATCGCCAACGAGCTGTTCCCCCTGCTCCTGTTCATCGGTATCGGCGCCATGATCGACTTCGGCCCCCTGCTGTCCAACCCCAAGCTCATGATCTTCGGCGCCGCCGCTCAGTTCGGTATCTTCTTTACCCTGTGCCTGGCGGGCGTGGTCGGCTTTGAGCTGAAGGACGCCGCCTCCATCGCCATCATCGGCGCGGCTGACGGCCCCACCTCCATCTTCGTGGCCAACTACTTCGGCTCCAACTACACGGGTGCCATCATGGTGGCCGCCTACTCCTACATGGCGTTGGTGCCCATCGTCCAGCCTCCCGTGGTCAAGGCGCTGACCACCAAGAATGAGCGTCGGATCCGCATGACCAACAAGGATATCGTGGTGTCCAAGCGCACCAAGATCCTGTTCCCCATCGTCATCACCATCATTACGGGTATCGTGTCCCCCAAGAGCGTGGCGCTGATCGGCTTCCTCATGTTCGGTAACCTCATCCGCGAGTGCGGCGTGCTGGACAGCCTGTCCGAGACCGCTCAGAAGGTGCTGGCTAACCTGGTCACCCTGTTCCTGGGCCTGACCATCGCCACCAAGATGCAGGCTGAGTATTTCCTGCGACTGGAGACCCTGCTCATCATCGGTCTGGGTCTGTTCGCCTTCATTTTCGATACCGCAGGCGGTGTGATGTTCGCCAAGCTCCTCAATATCTTCCTGCCCAAGGACAAGAAGATCAACCCCATGATCGGTGCGGCCGGTATTTCCGCGTTCCCCATGTCCGCCCGTGTGGTGCACAAGCTGGGTCTGCAGGAGGATAACTCCAACTTCCTGCTCATGCACGCCATCGGCGTTAACGTATCGGGTCAGATCGCATCCGTCATTGCCGGCGGTATGATCCTCAACCTCATCGGTTAATGAAAGGAGGGTACTGAAATGAAGAAACTGTTTGCTGTTCTCCTGACCCTCTGTCTGGTCATGTCCCTGCCCCTGTTCGTTATGGCCGAGGAGGCCACCACCGCTCCCGAGACCGTTGAGGAAACTGTCACCGAGTCCACCGAAACAGAGGTGGGCGGCGCGGACAGCTCCGAGGCGGAGACTGAGTATGAAATGAATGTCGGCTTCTACCCCGAGACCCTGCTGACTACTCTTCCCGTCATGGGCATGGGTATGCTGGGTATCTTCCTTGTCACCTGCGTCATCGTGCTGGCAGTGGTGATTCTGAGCAAGCTCGGCGGTAAAGACGAGGATTGATCCGATAGGACTCCTTATTCTTTATATGAACAACCCTCGACAGGCTGAAATTGCCGTCGGGGGTTGTTGTTTCTTTCCTTGTTTTTTGTCCTTGGTTACGTCAAGCTTTTAAAAAGCCGGGGGAAACGTCTTGACAAAAATGCGTCATCATGGTAAAATAAAAGTAATTATTCGTATAATTTTCCCAAAGGAGCGAACCATGTCTACTGCACTCTACATCGCCGCCGACGGCGGCGGCACCAAGCTCCAAACCGTTCTGTACGACGAGAATTTCAACGTTCTCCGCTCTGCCCGCGTGGCGGGAGTCAATACCCTTTACAAGCCCGTAGAGACCGTTCGCGCCAACGTGGAAGGGATGCTGGGCACTCTTCTGGAGGGCTTGGCCGAGGACGGGGAGCTTCCCGTGATCCGTTCCGCTGATCTTTGCCTCGTCGGGGCAGGGGACATGATGAAAACCGCGCTGGAGCGTCACGCCCGTGTGGAGACCATCCGCTTTCACAGCGAGCCCGTGGTGGGCTTGGCCGCCTCCTTGAGGACTGGCGGTGTGCTTACTCTGTCGGGAACGGGCTCGGACGCGTTTTTCGTGCGGGATCGCCGATGCGCCTGCTCGGTGGGCGGTTGGGGACCCTTGCTGGGAGACGAGGGGAGCGGTTACGAGATCGGTCTTCGCGCTCTGAAGGCCGCCATCTACTCCTACGACGGACGGAGAGAGCATTCCATGCTTTACGATCTCATCATGGAGGAATGGGGACTTGAACGCCTTTGGGACATGGTATCTCCCCTGGCCGCCGACCCCGACGCGCGGCATAAGGTGGCTTCGGTGGCACGCATTTGCTCCAAGGCCGCCCACGCGGGCGACCGTACCGCTCTTTCCATCTATGAGCACGCCGCTTTAGAGCTGGCGCTTCAGACCCGCACCGTGATCGACAAATGCCGCTCTGAATGGGATGGCACCGTAGCGGTTACGGGAAGCGCGTGGAAGGGTCATCCCCGTATGTTCGAGGTGTTTTCCCGCGAGATCGAGGTGAACTATCCCGAGGCCAAGGTGCAACTGCCCGTATACGAGGCCGTGGTGGGCTGTGTCTTCCTCCGTGCCTATGCCGACGGTATGGACGTGGACGCCATCCGATCGGGCTTGGAGCGGGGCTTTGGGGACTACCTCTACCGCTGACCGACATATTTCCAAGAAATACAGAGAGGAGACGATCATGTCCGTCATTCAAACCTACTATGACCGCATCAGCCAAATCATGGCCGAGGTATTCCGTGAGGAGTCTGTCCCCATGGAGGAGGCCGCTAAAGTCCTGGCCGCCGCCAACAAGGAGGGACACTCCATTTTCGGTTTCGGCTGTAACCATGCGGGACTCATTACCCTGGAGCTGTTCTACCGTACCGGCGGTATGGTCACCGTCAATCCCATCCGCGCCCCCGGCATGATGCTGGAGCTCTCGCCTCCCACCATGACCAGCGAAATGGAGCGCATTCCCGGATACGGCAAGATCATTTTAAACAACGAGCCTTGCAAGGAGGGTGACGTTCTCATCATCCATTCGGTATCGGGCAGAAACGCCGTTACCATCGACATGGCCGAGTGCGCCCGCGAGAAGGGCATGACGGTTATCGTGGTGACCAACATGAACACCGCAACCTCGGTCACCTCCCGCCATCCTTCGGGGAAGATGCTTCACGACTTCGCTTCCATCCTCATCGACAACCACGGAGATCACGGCGACGCCACCATTCAGCTCCCCGGCTTTGAGCAGAAGCTGGCCTCCTCTTCCACCGTGGTGGGAGCCGCCATTCTCAACGCCGTCACCGCCCGCGCTTCCGAGCTTCTTTGGGAGGAGGGCATCCGTCCTCCCGTCTTCATGAGCGGCAACATTGACGGCGGCGACGCTTACAACAAGGCCGTGATCGCGGAACACCAAGCGAATATTTTTTACATGTAACAAACATAGAAAAGGAGAATTTTGCCATGCTGATCGACAGATATCACGAGGCCGTGGAGGCTCTTTTGAAGACCGTCCGTGAGACCCAGCGCGAGAATATTGAGAAGGCGGGTAAGATCGTCGCCAACGCCGTTGAGACCGG
>JAZOOM010000022.1:0-4656 GCA_045655025.1 Eubacteriales bacterium
GGTACCGAGCCCAAGATCAAGTTCTACTTCATGCTCATTGGCAAGGACAAGGACGAGACTGTGGCCAAGATGGAGGCTTACCGCACGGGTCTGGGTGTTTGATCCGCTCCTAAAGCTATTGATCGGGGTAGTTTCGGCTTCCCCGACTTTTTCGTGCGGTTATCCACAGATCCATCAATCAAAAACTCCAAAACGAAAAGCATCGCCCATCGGGCGGTGCTTTTCGCGTGTCTCACGCTTCTATGCTTGCAAAGATCAGTTGTTTCTGTTGCGGGAGCAGTCGTTGCAGTAGACGGGGGGGTCGTTGCGAGGCTCGAAGGGAACCTGGCAGGTCTGGCCGCACTCAGCACAAACAGCCTCGAACATCTGGCGAGCAGGAGCAGTGCCCTCACCACGCTGTGCCTTGCGGGCGTTACGGCAATCGCGGCATCTCTGGGGCTCGTTGGTGAAGCCCTTCTCTGCGTAGAACACCTGATCTCTGGCGGTGAAAACGAATTCGCGTCCACAATCCTTGCAGACAATGGTCTTGTCAGTGTACATGTAATACCTCTTCCTTTTTCGTGCATTTCCTGCACATGGTTCTATTATTATACAGCCTGAAAGCCTTTTTGTCAACCCCTTTTTAAAAAAATATATACATTTTCCTCTAATTTTTTTACGAATTCCACAAATCAGCCATTCCCGCAAGTGAAATGTTAGGTATGTTTCCGATTACGTGGGTTTGCCAGCATTCCCTTCTCTTCCTGCCCTCGTTCCCAATTCAGGGTCAGCAAGGATATGAAAATACACGAAACCACCCGGCGGCAAGTCCTACCCAATCATCACACCGCTACACAAAAAACCGCGGACACCCCTCACGGTATCCGCGGTTTTGCTATGTTCGGATCAAAGCCGACGGCTGATCACTCGATCAACGGATGGGCTTCTTCTTCTTGGGAGTATCGAACTCCTTCATCAGACGATCCAACTCCTCGTCAGCAGTGGAGCGAGTCTTCTCTCTCTTGGAACCCTCGGTCTTTCTATCACGGGTATCGTGATGGACGGGATCAACAGGCTTGGGAGTGGGCTTGGGAGTGGGCTTGGGGGCCTCCTGGTTGTTGGTGAAGCCGGTAGCGATGATGGTGACACGCATCTCATCCTCCAGCTCGTTGTCGAAGTTCACACCCCAGATGACGTTGGCATCGGGAGCGGCCTCGGCTGCGATGAGGTTGGAAGCCACGTCCACGTCCTCCAGACCCACGTCGGGAGAAACGGTGATGCTGATGAGGATGCCGTGAGCGCCGGAAATGGAGGACTCCAGCAGGGGGCTGGAAATAGCAGCCTTCGCGGCCAGCTCGGCCTTATCCTTACCGGTAGCAGAGCCGACACCCATGTGAGCGTGACCGGCGTTCTTCATGACGGAAGACACGTCAGCGAAGTCCAGGTTGATGAAGCCGGAGACATTGATGAGGTCGGAGATGCTCTGGGTGCCGCGGGCCAGGACGCCGTCAGCCACCTCAAAGGCGTTCTGCAGGGTGATGCGAGTGTCGGTCACCTGCTTCAGTCTCTCGTTGGGAATGACCACCAGAGAGTCCACGTACTGGCTCAGCTCGGCAATACCGGCCAGAGCCTGATCCATACGGCGGTTGCCCTCAAAGCCGAAGGGCTTGGTCACGATACCGATGGTGAGAATGTCCATCTCGTGAGCCACGCGAGCCACAACGGGAGCAGCGCCGGTACCGGTGCCGCCGCCCATACCGGCGGTGATGAAGACCATATCGGTGCCCTGCAGCAGAGCCTTGATCTCCTCAATGGACTCCTCGGCAGCTCTTGCACCGATCTGAGGATTGGCACCCGCGCCAAAGCCGCTGGTCAGCTTCTCGCCGATGACGAGCTGGGTAGAAGCGTCAGAGCGACGGAGTGCCTGACGGTCGGTGTTGATGGCGACGAATTCGACGCCCTTGATGTTGGTAGAGATCATGCGGTTGACAGCGTTGTTTCCGCCGCCGCCGACGCCGATTACTTTAATACTTACGCCGGACTCATAGGTATCATCATGTTCAAAGGTCATTGTTTCTTCCTCCAAAATTTTCAGAATTTCTGCTGTATTGGCGCGATCCGCTCGCCCAAAGCGGGTCTGCGCATCCTGTCTTTCGCCCACTGCGGGCGAAATAATATACCATATCTATATAATATAACTTTTTTCAAAAAAATGCAATAGGTTTTTATAAATTTCAAAAAAATTTACATATTCCCGACAAAAAGGGGCTCGCTCACGCAAGCCCCTTAGCCCAATCCGGCATGTCGATATCGGGAGACGTACGATGAATGATGCGTGCGGGATCGGACACGTCCACCAGCGTGGGCAGTCCGTTGGCATCAAAGCCCTTATCCTCCTGCTCGCGGAGAGATCTTTCCGTGAAGGTCAGCTTCCGCTCCAGCTCCTCCATGCCGCCCACTCTCACCTTAATGGAGTGATCCAGCACGAACCAGATGTCAAAGCGGTCTCCCAGCTCCATCCCCGTTACGCGGGGAGCAAGAGGAGAGGACATCAGGGCCTCCACGAAGGCATACACGTAGGCATGCTCAATCTCGGGCTCCTCCGTCTCCAGCTCATAGGTCACAAGCTCGGGGCTGTCTGTCTCGATCTGATAGGGGAGATTGATGAAGGTCAGCTCCTCGCCCACACGCACGCGCGTAGTCTCGGGCAACCCCAGATAGATAGCTCCCACCCGTCTGGCCTCCGAGGGACTGGCATCCACGCAAAGAACCTCCCTTGTATCAGCGGAAATGATGTAGTAGTTCACGTTGTGTTGGGTGTAGTACAGCTCCGTGATCTCCGAAAAGGAAATGGTCACATCTCCGTTGAAGCGGCGGCGCACCTTCACGTTGTCGATCAATGGAAGGGCTTCCTTCAACGTACGCTTTAAAGAGTAGCGGTCAAAGCTGAGCATACCATCCCCCGCCTCCACACCGGCGCATTCCAGCACGCGGGCGGCGGAATAATGTTCCCCATCGTGGGCAGTCACCTGACCGACTCGCCAAAAGCTTGTCAGAAGCAGAACGGCCAGGCACAGCACCACCCCACCCATAAAGCAGATCATGACCAGGGGGAGCTTGCCGTATTGCGGCGGCTGTTTTTTTTCTCGACTACCAAAGAAATCGCCGTCTCGGGAGAATTTTTCTTCAAAAGTAGGCGGTTTCGGCTTACGCCCGCGACGGAACAGCTGGAAGAATTTCATCGGATTCACGTCCTTTTACGGAGATTTGATCAATTCCACGAGAGATTCGTAGATGGTCTCATTGGCTTCGGGACAAGCGAAACGCTCCCGAATGAGCGTACCCATACGGGTTCTGGTCTCGGGATCGTCCAGCAACGCGCGAACGGCCTGTGTCAACGCCCCCGAGGTCAGAGTCGCCTCCTCCACGCACACACCCGCTCCCTCGTTCACCAACGCCATGGCGTTCTTCAGCTGGTGCTGTTCCGCCACGTAGGGAGAGGGGATCAGAATAGCGGCTTTACCCATAAGAGCCAGCTCGGAGATGGACATGGCACCCGCCCGAGAAATGACCAGGTCGGCGGCGGCCATCTGAACGGGCATATCGTAGATGTAGTCCACCAGCTTCATACGGTCACAGGATCCTGCGGCTGTAGCATCCCAATCGGCACGGATGCGGTCATAGTCCCGCTTGCCCGCGGCGTGAATGAGGCGCACGTTGGCGTTTTCTGTGAGGGAAGCGGCCAGCTTCACTACAGCATCGTTGACGTATTCCGCCCCCAGGCTGCCGCCAAAGGACAGAATATACAGGCAGTCGGGCTCCAACCCCAGGGCGCGGCGTGCCTCCTCCCGGGAAATGGTGGCAAAGCCCGCCATCATAGGATTCCCTACACGGCGAACGGGGCTGTGCTTCCCCATCCCATCCAGACGGCGAATCGTATCCTGAAAATTGACCAGAATGAGGTCTACCTTGTCACGGAGCTGCTTCACAGCCTTTCCGGGCAACGCATTAGACTCATGAAGCACCGTGGGGATCCCCATTTTCTTTCCCATGCTGCACAAAGGCCAGCAGGCGTACCCGCCCGTCCCCACGATCAGATCGGGGCGGAAGCTTTCGATGATCCTCTTTGCCTCACCCTTGGAGCGAAGCATAAGGAAGGGGACGGAAATATTGGAGAGAGACCACAAGGGACGGGCCAATCCGCGGATGTGCACCCTTTGCAGGTCATAGCCGGCACGGGGTACCAAATCGGTGGCCTTGTCGCGGGGCTGTGCCGACGCGACGAACAGAATCTCGGCATCGGGATGCTTTTCCCGAATCGTTGCGGCAATGGCCAAAGCGGGATTCACGTGACCCGCCGTGCCGCCGCCTGTCATAAGAATGCGCATATACGGTCTCCTTTACAGTAAATTAGTGAGGTAGTTGTTCAACGTTCAAATTTGGGTTTGTCGGGGAGATTCACGCGCCCGTAAGGGCGCATATCGTACCGCGAGGGTTTCATCCCGAGCGGTATATCGTGCCGCAAGGCATATCGCACCCCGAAGGGGTATCTCGTTAAAAAGCAACAAGCTCAATCATTTTTACGGTAAACGAGATGCCTGCGGCGCGATATGTGCTTCGCACACGATATGCCTTGCGGCGTGAGATGCCCTTCGGGCGTGACGGGCCTTCGGCCCG
>JAZOOM010000023.1:0-6032 GCA_045655025.1 Eubacteriales bacterium
GGGTGCGCCATGGCCGGTCAGTGCCACGGACATGTGCCTGCCGCCGAGGCCAAAACCGCCGAGGATAGTCAGAATACCCCCAACGACCACGATTCATAAGAAAATACCCGCCGATCCCGTACAGGACTCGGCGGGTATTTCATATTCCAAAATCAGCGTCCAAAATCTCACCGTCTCCGATTGTTAAAAATCAGGATCAGACGGAGCAGAGAGGCCAGCGAGGTGGCCAGGGCGGCCACGTAGGTCATGGCGGCGGCAGAGAGGGTGGCCTTGGCGGCGGGGAGCTCGTCGTCGGCCAACAGTCCCCCGTCCTCCAAAGCCTTCATGGCTCTGGCCGAGGCGTTGAACTCGGTGGGCAGGGTCACCAGCTGGAACAGGGTGGAGAAGGAGAAGAACAGGATGCCCGTGACCATGAAGATGGTGCCGATGCCGTAGCCCAGATAGGAACCGCCCGAGAAGAGCATGCCGATGATGAACAGGGGCATGGCAAGAAAAGAGCCGAAACGGGTCAGGGGGATGATGGCGGCGCGCACCTTGATGGGCACGTAGCCCTGCGCGTGCTGAACGGCGTGTCCCGCCTCGTGGGCGGCCACACCCACGGCGGCAATGCCCGTAGAGCCGTACACCGTGTCGGACAGACGAATGACGTTGGCCTTGGGATCGTAGTGATCGGTGAGACGGCCGTGGACACGTTCAATGGTCACGTGGTACAGGCCGTTGGCATCCAGCACCCGACGGGCGGCCTCCGCCCCTGTCAGTCCGCGGCGGGTGTAGACCTTGGCGTATTTATTGAAGGTGGAATTGACCTTGAACTGTGCCCAGAAGGCGAAGATCATGGCGGGGATCAGCACCAGAATGGTGGTGTCTCCCCAGAAAAGACCGAAAAACATGGAAAATCTCCTTTCAAACAGACGTCCTTGAGGGTATTATACCACAGTTTTGTGGATCCAATGTAAATTATTGAAGCAGATCCCCCACGTTCACCTTCCGCCCCCGAATGTAATCGGCGGCGTTCATGCGGCTCTTGCCCTCGGGGGTAACCACCGTGAAGATCACGGATCCGCTACCGCATGCCACCTCAATACCCTTGTCCAGGGACAGCACCGTACCGGGCGCGGCAATGCTTCCCTTCTCGGGAGACTGCCCGCGAATAGCGGCGGGCACCTTCAACAGCTTTCCGTCGGGGGTGTGGGTAAAGGCCAGAGGCATGGGAGACAGACCGCGGATGCGGTTGTGAACCGTATGAGCGTCGGCGGTGAAGTCGATGAGGCAATCGGATTTTTCGATTTTTGCGGCATAGGTAGACAGAGCATCGTCCTGGGGGACAGCAACCAGCGTCCCCGCCTTCAACGCCTCCACGGTGCGGAGCAGGGTGCCCGCTCCCGTCATGCCCAGTTTGTCATGGATGGTCTCGAAGTTGTCGTCCACCTCAATGACCACCTCATCCTTCAGGAGCATATCGCCCGTGTCCAAGCCCTCGGCCATGTACATGGTGGTGATACCCGTGACGGGATGACCCTCCATGATGGCTCTCTGCATGGGAGCAGCACCCCGCAGAGCGGGGAGAAGGGAGCCGTGGACGTTGATACAGCCGTACTTGGGGTAGTCCAGCACTGACTTGGGCAGGATCTTGCCGTAAGCCACCACCACGATCAGCTCGGGGTTCAGCTCGGCCAGAGTCTCATCAAACGCCCCGTTTTTCAGAGTCTGGGGCTGGAAGACGGGGATGTTCTGCTCCAAGGCGTAGACCTTGACGGGGGGAGGCGTCAGCACGTAGCCGCGGCCGCGGGGCTTGTCGGGCTGGGTGACCACGCCCACCACGTCCTCGCCGGCCTCCACAAGGGCTTTCAGGGAAAACAGGGCAAAATCGGGAGTGCCCATGAATACAATGCGCATAGTATCGTCCTTTCTGGGGTGCGATGGGGCTCTGCCCCACACCCCGCTTGAACCTTTTTGCAAAAAGGTTCAAGACTCTAAAAAATCTTGAAACATTCCAAAAACTCTTAAATACAGACATATTCCCATGAATATACCCTTATTTAAAAGTTCTTGAAGGGTAGCGAAGCGGCGACGCGGTATTGAATGACACCACAGTGTGGTGTCAGGTCCGCGGGGTGACCGAGCCCGCAGGCGAGATTCCAGAGGGGAACTTCTTCCAGGAAGTTCCCCTTTGGCTTTTTCCGTTCTTACTCCTCGTCCTCGTCCTCATCCATGGAGTAGGCCTTGTCGATATACAGGCCGCCGTCCAGATGATCCAGCTCGTGGCAGAAGCAACGGGCCAGCAGATCGTGACCGGTAATCTCCACGGTCTCGCCCTTGCGGTTCATGGCGCGGACGGTGACGTGCATGGGACGCTTGACCATACCCCAGCGGCCGGGGACGGAGAGGCAACCCTCTCTGCCATCCTGCTCGCCGGAGAAGGCGATGATCTTGGGGTTGATGAGCTCCAGCACCTCGCCGGGCTCTACCTCGATGACCACAATGCGGCGGAGGATGCCCACCTGAGGGGCGGCCAGACCCACACCGTCAGCGGCGCGCATGGTCTCTACCATGTCGTCCAGCAGGGTGAGGATGCGGGGGGTGATGGCGTCAACGGGGCGGCAGACCTTGCGGAGTGCCTCGTCGCCCACCTTGCGAATTTGCAGCTTTGCCATAATGCAGTATCCTTTCGTCTGTACAAAAAGATTCGGTCAAAATTATTTTGCTTTGAAGTTTTTGAGGATTGTCAAGGAACTTTTTGAAAAAAGTTCCTTGACCGGGTGCAGGGCAGAGCCCTGCCGGGGTCCGGGGCAGAGCCCCCGTTAATTCTTGGAATCCACCACGATCTCGATGCCCTCCATGAAGCGGTAGGCATCAGCCACCAGCTTGTCGCAGAAGGAGCGGAGAACGTAGAAGGTACCCTGTGCCTTTTCAGGAGTGGTGGAGTCGGTGGCCGTGGGCAGGACCTCCAGAGTGAAGTAGGCCTTGCGCTCGGTGTAGCGGTAGAAGCGATAGACCAGATTGGCGGTATCCCCCTTGCCATCGTCGGCAAAAACGGTGATCTTCAGATAGCACTCGTCGTCGGGGGTCTCACGGAAGTCAGCCATCTCCTCCTCGGTCAGCTCGGCATTCCCCTCCATGGAGGCGGTCAGCAGAGCCTTGTAGAATCGCTTGAAGTTGTAGGTGGCGGTTTCGGTGACGACAGATCCCGAGGGCTTGGTCACGGACAAGGTGTAGTCCATCAGCTGACCGTTGGCGTACACCTCCAGCTTATCGGATGCCATACCGCCCGATTGGTCGGTCTTGGAGTTGTCCAGCTTGAATACGATGGGAGCGGACAGTCCCGCGCCCTCCAGCTTGATCTGCTGGACGTGGGCGATGTTGAACAGGAAGTACTCACGCTCGTACCAGTCGATCTCCTCCCACTCCAGATAGGTCACCTGGCTCTCGTCGATGATGAGGATCATGTCGTAGATCTCGGAGTAGGCGTAGTACTTGCCCGCCTCGGTCTTTTCACTGACAACGAAGTGGTTGTAGAATTCCTGCCCCTCGGCATTCTTGTAAATGAAGGAGAAGTCGTGGGCAGGATCCAGCAGGCCGTAGGCATCCAGCTCCTCGTCGGTGGGGCCCAGCACCGCCACGCCGTCAAAGGTCATGCTGTACAGGGTCTGCAGCACCGCGCCGATGTTGTCGGAGTTGGGCAGGTAGCCCGCCATGTAGTCGGAGGACATGAGGTAGGGCAGGGAGGAATACAGGGTGTCGGTACGGTCATCCATATCAATGAAGGAGAAGGACGTCACCAAACGGGAATTTTCCTTGAAAATCCGATCGTACAGATCGTTGAAGGCCTGATCCTCCATCTTCTCCACAAGACCGTAGTATTCCTCTATTTTGGCCTCCGCATCAGCAGGAAGCTTTCCCTCCTCATCGGGCTCTACGGTGTCCAGATCGAAGCCCGTCAGCTCCAGAACCAGATCACGGAGAATGCCGTAGTGGTCAATGTCGGTACGGTACACAAAGTTGGATACCTGGAAATAGGTGTTCAGGGTCATGGGGTAGATCATCATGGGGCTGATGAGTGCCTCCACGGGCTGAAGCACGGCGGCGTCAATGTTCACGGAGGACAGGATATACACGGTATCCCGATCCTCGTAGCGGGCATAGTAGCCTGCCTCGGATACGGTGGCGTCACCCAGAGTCACGGTGTAGCTCTCGCTTGTCATGGTGGTCACGGTGTACCAGGTGGGCTTGTAGTCGTAGGTCACGGGGTTGCCGTTCTCGTCCAGCTTGTCGGTGCCGTCCTCGTTCTTCTCCACTCTCTTTTCGGGAGCGAGACCGTACTCGGAGTAGTCGATGGAGCCGTCGGGCAGACGAACGGGATTCTCCAGCCTCTGCATGGAGATGGTGTAGCCGCAGGCGTTGGACAGCTGGGCAAAGAGCTCATCCACCAGAATGGCGGTGGGGTGATCCTCTACCTCAAAGCGGTTGTTCTCACCGCGGTTGACGATGATCTCCCCCTTCTGGTTGTGCACCTCAATGCGCTTGATGACCTTGGAGGCATCGTTGGTGGAGGACTGGTCGTAGGTGAGCTGCTTGAACATCAGCACACGCTGACCCGCACCCACCACCTCGGTGCCCTCGGTGTCCACCACGGCGTAGATCTCATACTCGCCCGTGGCGGGATCCACCTCCAGCTGTGTGCCCAGGGTGGTCTGGTAGTAGCCGTCGCTGTTGACGTCGCAAAGAACGCCGTCCAAATACAGGCCATATACGCCCTTTTTCTTTTTGATGGTGTATTCCACACCGTCGAAATCCTCGTATTGGTAAATGTCTACGATCACGGAAACTGCGCCAAATGCAATGGCCAGCACCAAAGACGTGACCAAAAGGGCAACGACAGCCTTTTTCTGCGTACCCAGAGAGGTCTTCTTGGTGGCCACGCTCTTGGCCGAGGGCTTTTCCCAGCGGGCGTAGAGCTGGGCGATGTCCTCGTATCCCCCCAGCATATCCTCGGTCAGCACCGTGTCGGCGGTGACGCGGATGGCCGTAGGGGAATCGGGATCACCGTCCGCGGACAGGTACCAGCCGGCAAAGACGTACCCCTTGCGGGTGGCCTTGGGCATGGCGCCGATGCGGTCTCCCACCACGGCGGTGATGCGGGAGAGGGCGGCTGTACCCTTGCCGGTGTTCAAAATCAATTGTACTTCTTGCATGGTCAGCCTCCTCTCAGCGGTATTTTCTCTTGATGCTCACGACAGCGCCCACCGCCGCGAACACAACGAGGGGCAGCACGGTCATGAAGAAGGTGGTGCGGATGGTGCCTGCCACGTCGGGCTTGTAGGCGTTGGTATCCACGGTGTAGACCTTAAAGGCCTTGAATTCCAGATCGGCGGGCATGACCTCGCGGCCGGTGTGGCGCAGGGTGGAGGTCAGTACGTCGGTGTTGCCGTAGGCGGCGGAGTCCAGAATGGTATCCGAGGCGAACTCGGTAGATCCGAAGACCACCACGTAGGAGGGCTCCTGGGTGGAGAGGTAGTTGGTCTCCATGACGGTGCGGGACTCAATGGATATGGTCATGAGGTTGAACCGCTGGAGATCCGTGGCCACGCTGTACTGCTGACCGAAGGCCTCCGAGGTGGCGGAGACAGAGGTCTTGAATACGTCGTGGAAGTAGCGGCTCACACCGTTACGGTAGTAGGAGCCGTAGGTGTAGGCCTCGGTGACACCGTTGGTGTCGTCGGGAACCACGTGGGTCTTCTTGTAGGAATCCGACATGACGATGGACACGGCGTTGGGGAATGCCACCTTGGCGGGGTACGCCACGTCACGCATATCCGAGGTCAGGGACGCGCCGCCGCCGGCGGTGACGTACTCACCCACAGGGGTGTAGCCGTCCTTGTCCAGCTTGTTGACGGTGTCGCGGATCAGCAGATTGTCCAGCTCGCCCTCGGCGTTCTCGGCTCTGCCCACGGAAATACCCCACTCCTCCAGATACTCCTCCAGAACGGGGAGCTCGGGGGTGTCGGCATCCACAAAGAGCATGAAGGAAAGTC
>JAZOOM010000024.1:0-2279 GCA_045655025.1 Eubacteriales bacterium
AGGGACTTTTTCAAAAGTCCCTTAAGCGGGTGCAGGGCAGAGCCCTGCCGCCCCCGTAAACAGCAATTTCACGTATCGCCTAAATCGTTACGACAGCGTCTTCAGGAAATCTCGGATCTTACAGGACACCAGCTCCAGAGCGACGGGGTTGAGGCCGCCGTTGAGGATGAGGTCGGCGTGCTTTTTGGAGGGCTCCACGTAGGTCTCGTGCATGGGCTTGACGGTGGAGAGGTACTGCTGCATGATGTCGTCGATACGGCGGCCGCGGGTCTCCATGTCCCGACGGGCGCGGCGGAGGATGCGCTCGTCGGCATCGGCCTCCACGTAGATCATGAGATCGAAGAGCTCCCGCAGGGCGGGGTCGGAGAGGATGAGGATGCCATCCACGATGATGACGGGACGGGGCTCGATACGCTCCACCTTGCCCGAGCGGGTGTGGAGGGCGTAGTCGTACACGGGGCAGTCCACGGCCTCGCCCTCCTTGAGGGTCTTGAGGTGCTTGGCCATGAGGTCAAACTCCAGCGATTCGGGGGCATCGTAATTCAGAAGACGGCGCTCCTCCAGGGGGAGGTGATCCTGGGCCTTGTAGTAGTTATCACAGCTGACGAGGGAGATGGACTCGGGGAACTGATTGACAAGGTGTTTGGCAAAGGTGGATTTGCCCGAGCCGCTGCCGCCGGCGATGGCGATGATGTAGACAGGTGACATGGGTGACTTCCTTTCTGTTTGACGTTGGGGCGTGTAGTTTGATCAATCTGCCCGTTCCAGATCCCGCACGAGTCGGGCTATGGGCTCCTCCATCCGACCGTACTCATGAATGCCGTCAAAGATGAGGCAGTCAAACCAGGAGGCGGGATCTACGTCGGCGGCCTTGCAGTAGTCCAGAACCTGCTCGGTGGCGGCTTGGGTGTGGGGCAGGGCGAAGAGCTCGTCCCGATCTCCCATCTCCACGCAGAGGCGGCGGGGGTAGCAGAGGCAGGCGATCTCGGGGTCATCGTAGAGGGCGGCGGCATCCCGATACGTCCAATCCGCCCAGGCATAGTGGCGGCGGTCGCTGAAGAAGGAGGAGGAGATGGCGGAGCGGATACGGGTCTCGGCGGCGGTGGCGAAGAGGGTGTACATACCGCCGTAGGACAGACCCACCATGCCCACGGACAGGGGATGTAAGGTATCCTCAAAGTAGTCGATGACACGGGTGATGGCGTAGACCTCCAGGGCGGTTACGGATCCGCCCAGACGCTTGAGACGGGCATCCGTGGCGATGCGGTCGTAGGGCTGACCGTAGAAGGAGGCGTCCCAGAGCTGGAGGGCGGGGAGGAAGATGTGGACGCGGTGGGGCATGAGTCCCGTGACCATATTGTTGTAGTTCACCGAGCTGCCGTCAAAGTAGAAGCCGGAAACCAGCTCGGGAGTGCCGCTGCCGCCGTGCTGGGCGATGACCAGGGGGCGGCGCTCCTCGGTGTTCAGGCGGAGGTAGAGGCCGTTCAGCCACAGCCCCTCCAGCACCTCCATGCGGACGCGGAGCATGGTGTACTCACCCTCCTCGCCCAGCTCCTCGATCACCTCAAAGCGCGGGGTGGGGCGGGGAAGATCCGCGTTCAGGGGCCAGCCCAGCATATCTAAGTAGGCCTTGCGGTGTCGTTCGCCGTTTTGGAGGATATCGGCGCAGCGGGCGCGGCGGGATTGTGCCAGCTCCTCCTCTCGGGAGGCCAGCAGGGTCTCCAGCTCGGAGAGGTAGCGCGCCTTGTGGGGCTCGGTGTAATGGGGGTCTTCACGGAAATGCATGGCAGGTCTCCTTTTCTCGGTATTGGAATGGGATCATTTTCTCTGTTTGCGGAAGTCCCCCGCCGTCTCGCCTGTGGCGCTTTTGAAAAGGCGGGAGAAGTAGAACACGTCGGGGATGCCTACGGCGGCGGCGATCTCCCCTATGGGGCGGTCTGTTTCGGTGAGGAGGAACTGAGCGCGGCGGATGCGCACCTCGTTGACGTAGTGGCTGGGGGATACTCCGAAATACTCCCGAAATCGGCGGTACAGGGCGGAGCGGGAGCAATGGAGCACGCGGGACAGATCTTCGGGGGTGATGGGGTTCATGTAGTGGTTCTCCACGTAGCTGCGAAGACGGGTGATATCCTCGGGGACGTGGGTCTTGGGGGTGGCGCAGGCCAGGAGGATGGCCACGATGCGGTGGAGGGCGGGGAGGCGGGACAGGAATTCGGTTTCGGGACGGACGGTGCGGATGAGGGAGGAGGTCTCCTCGGTGTACTCCGCGGGGCGGGGGA
>JAZOOM010000025.1:0-7335 GCA_045655025.1 Eubacteriales bacterium
TGCATTTTGCATTTTGAATTTTGCATTCTGTCTCTGTCATGAAACAGAGTTTACAAAAAACAAAAACCGTCCCTGTATGACAGAGACGGATGGTTTCCGCGGTACCACTCTGCTTGACGCAGTGAGTCCACTACGCCCGCTTTGACCCCGTAACGGAGGGCATCGTCTGAGCCTACGGGGAGACGGTTCACGTCCTTCCCTTTCGGTCAGCCGCTCGGGGGTGAGATACCGTCGTCGATCCTACCGCCTCGCACCACACGGCAGCTCTCTGAAAGGACCTTCGGGATAATTCCCCGTCATTGCGTTTCCTGCGCACAATACGCGCAACGGATATATTATAGTATGTTTCGGTATATTTGTCAAGTGGCTTTTGAAAAAAAGTATAAATTTCAAGCCATTTTCATTTTCATGATAGAAGGAATTCACAGAAATCCGCGGGAGAAGCGGCCGTGACGGCTGTCCTCCCGCGAATCGCAGTATGGGATCACTCCTCGTCGTCCTCGTGGTGGATAGCTTGGAGCTTCATACCCTGGCAAGCCGATACGTCCGGGAAGCCCAGAGACAGCAGGGTCAAATTCAGGCAATCGCAGCGCCAGAGGGAGAAGAAGAAGCCCACGCGCTCCCGCAACTCCTCTCGACTCGATCCCATCACGCGGCATCCGCCCTGAACCTGGAATCGATCCATCAGCTGCATGGTGTAAAAGGTCAGTCCGTTGCTCCAATCTATGTAGGCCTTGACGTTGTCCTTAGCATCCTCGTTGTATTGGGCGGGAAGATACGCGCCGATGAAGTAGACCTCCCCCGGACACGCAGGCTCCCACATCAAGCGGAATTGGTGGCGGTAGTGCTCGTCCTGAGACTTTGGGAAGCAATCCACGTAGAAGGTTCCCTCGTTCTCCATAACACGCCCCATGCGGTAGTCCTCCATATCGGAAAGGAGATCCCGGAAGAATTCCTCGGGGGTTTCTCCGTTTATGTCCTCCTTGGCGGGCGCATCCTGCGCGGCCTGATTTTCCATATAGGCCAGAGCGCGGTAGAAGTCTTGGAAACGGTACTTTCGAATCAGGCAGCCGGCCTCCTCCAGCTTGGGAAGGTACGCTGAGCGATCCTTACGCATCATGTGGTAGGCCACCTGGTTGATCAAGGAGATCACCAGATCGCGGGTCAAACCGTCCTCGCGGAAAAAGTTTTCCTCAATGGCAAAGCAGCGAAGCACCTCGTCGTGATCCGCCTCGGTGCCGTGATCCCGCAGCAGTGCGGCCAGATTTCCTGCCATGGAGGCTTCCAGCGCGGGAATGCCCTGATCCCGTGCCTCCGCCATACCCTCTCGGAGAATTTGAATGGCATCCTGCACGCGGCCAAACTCCTTGTAGGCGGTGGCCAGATTCAGCTTCTCGATCAAGCAATCGTAGGGTCTGTTCTGCTTGAGGTAGGCTTCCATAGAAAGCCTATGGTAGCGAAGAGTATTTTCCTCATCCTTCCGACGGCGGAAAATGAGGGCGATATTTCCCGACAGGGTAGCGGCGTTATTGGCGTCCATGGCGTGGAGGAATACCACCGCTTTTTCGTAGAAATTCAGACGATCCCGGGCACGGAAGCCCATATAGTCCTTTTTCAGCTCCTCCAGATCCTCCTGCATGCTTCGCAGATAGTTCCTCTCAAAGCGGATCTCCAACAGGGTGGCCTCTCCGCCCGTCATGAGTCGAACCAATCCGATCACGGTCTCCGCAGAGGCGTAGTCCACAATGACCGTGGCGGTATCGTAGAAGCATTGGAAAACAGCGTCGGGGTAAGCCTCGTACAGCTTCGCCGTCTGAGCCAGCAGAGCCTCCACAGCCTCTTCGGAAGGGGTGTTCTTCCCTTCTCCGTCCCTGTCTCCGTCCTCCCGCCGGTATTCTGCCAGCTTCAGCCAACAGCTTGCCAACGTGTGAATGGCAGAGGTCCGCGTATAGGTCAGAGCGCGGTTCAGCTCCTCACGGCTGATCAGCTCTCCTTCCTCAAAGGCGTTGATGATCATGAGAAGACTCTGGTGATCCAGCTCCTCGGCAAGACCGTGATCCCGATAGATATCGGCGGCCTGGATCATAGCCTTCCAATACTCCGCACGGTTCGTGTCCTTCAGAGCCAAGGCCATCTTGCGGTAGGCATCTCCGATCTCGCGGGGATCTCCCTCGCTCTTGGCCATGGCCAAAGCTTCCTTCAGGCGATCCTGCTCACGGCTATCTATGGTAACGGTCTTGACCTTTTCGCTGAAATAACGGGCTCCTTCCTCCGTCTCGGCAAAGCGTTGCCGCCACTTCTCCGTGAATCCCTTCACCTGCCGTCCGTGATTGCAGAGGAGCAGCTGCTCACAGGCATCCTCCATGGTATCAATGACCCGACCGTACTCCTTGCGCTGCCAAAGCATTTCCATCTTCCGCTCCAAAATGGCAAAGCTCTTCATAAAGCTGCCGCTACCCTCGTAGATCTTGGATAGTGTGGAGGCGGCCAGCAGGAAGGTCGATTCCAGCTCCAGCCGTTCGGCGATACTCAAGGTATCCAGCAGATACCACTCGGCCTCGGCATACCGCTTCAAATCGTAGGCATAATTTCCCATATTGCCCACCAGAGAGGCGAGAACCCGCTCCTGCTCGGGATCATCCTTGATCTCCCCGTACAATTCCTTACACATCTCCAGCGCAACGTCCGTTTCTCCTCGGTTTGCGTAGGCATTGAACAGATTGATGGCCACCAGGTTGGCCTCATCGGAAGCCTTCATGCGGAGCCAGATCCGGCGGGTCTCCTCCAGGAGAAGAATGGATTCGTCGTACATGTCCAGACTGTTCAACGTCACGCCCATGGAATTGCGAACGGCCATGTAACTGCGATAATCGCCTTGCGTGAGATACAGATCCAGCAGCTTGCGGTAAAGACGGAGGGCTTCCTCGTCGTTGGACAGGCGGTGATGGGCCAAGGCCAAGCTATTCAAAGCACGCTGGAATTCGAACAGATTGCCCGATTGCACGGCAACTCGGAAATAGCGGTTGGCGGTGACGATCAGATCCTGATGGAAATGGAGCCGGGCTTCTGTGTCCGCCTTGTGGAACAGGAGCTGACAGAGCTCAATGGGCGCGTAGCCCTCCTTCTCCAGCTGTGCTTGGATGAAGCTGTAGAAATCCCGCCGGCTCTCCTCCCTGCGGACGCGGTAAAGCTCACCCATCAGCTCGGTAAAGGATTCGCTCATAGCCGAGGCATCCTCGTGCAGGCTACCGAAAAATTTTACGCTCCCCATAGCCTTTTTCACATCCTCGGCGTATTGGAGAAGCTCAAAGTCCACCAAAAGATCCGCCACACAGACCGTCTCTCGGGCGGTAGCACCACGCGCCTTGTACACACGGAGGAAGGTGGCGTAAAAGGCTTCATCCAGATCCAGGTCGCTGTGCAGAACCAGATGCATCCACGCCCCGCGGATGGCGGCGCGCTCCATGTTGCAAAGCAGACCGAGGATCACGGGATCCCCCAGCGCCCCCAACAGCTTTTCCGTATGGTTCGCCTCCGCGTACAAAGCGAGGACGGCTTTAGCATAGGCCGTGATCCGAGCCGTGTTTTCATAGGTCGCCGAGGCATCTCCGTCGTCCATAGACTCGGAAAGGCGCACGGCAAAGTAGTCGCCCAGCTCTTCGGAGATACGCTCCTTGACCTCGGGAGTCATACGGCCTTGGATCAGCGTCTTCAGCTCTCGGGAGGTGATGTTCCAGTAGTCGCCCTTGATCACGCGGAATTGCTCCAAAATGTTACGGGTCGCAGACCACTCCAAGGGAGTTACGTCCAGAGCAGCAAACGCAAGGCGATGGCATTCACCCTCGTTCAAGGACAGCGGAGACAGAGCCAGCAAATTCAGAACGTACGACGTTACGGAGGCGGCCCGTTCCCCCGCCTCCGTGGTGACGTAATCATACAGGAAGGGGTAGAGGCCCTTTCGGTCGGAAAGGGCGCGGATCTCATGAAGCAACGTATCCAAATTGTGGAAACGTCCGTGGTTGATGAGAAAGTCGGCCGTGGTACGAAGATCGCCGGGGCAAACGGTAACGGGAGAGGCCTTCACGTCCTCGTACTGGGAGGCGGCCAGACCCTTGCCGTAGACGGACAGGTAATTGCGGATATAGGTATAGGCGTGCTCCTTGGTGAACAGGGGCATTTCCTTGCAGTTCCAGCCGATGATGTCCGCGATCTCCGCCGTATCCTCCCGATTGGTGGAGCAGATGAAACGGACGCTCCCCTCGGTCTCGGCGGGGATCCAGGAGAGCATGGCACTCTCGTGATCCTCCAGCAGATTCAAGTCGTTGATGACCACGCAGACAGGCTCATCCAACGTAAGAGCCGAAACCCAGTTCAAGAATGACACTCGGAATGCCTCTTGATCGCGGGCATTGAGATAATACACCTCGGGATCAGAGGAGGATCCCGAGGAGGATTGACCGCGCAGGCTGTGCAACATACCCCGCACCATAGCGGAGCGTAGAGGCTTATCGGGATATACGGGTGTTTGGGTAATACCGTTCAGCTCCTTGATGATGGTACAGACCACCGAGGGCCAGTAGCGGAAGGCATCGTCGGAGCCGCAGTTGATCAAAATCTTCTTTCCCTCGTCAGGCTCCCACGCGCTGAGGAGGGTGGTCTTGCCCCGTTCGCCGCTGCCGTGGATCAGCAGGGCGCGGCGGCTTTCCCGACAGTAGGCATCCAAAAAGTCATGATGCTCCTGCATGCGAACGTAGTTGCGAAGAAGCTCGCCGTCGTACCACGCCCGTCTGACCTCACGGACACGCTGAGGGACGGGAAATTCCCGATCACACCAGGCGAGGATATCGGCCATGACCTTCTCTCCGAATTCCTCCACGCTTTCGTAGGTGCTGTGACGCACGGTGGGATCCTGACGGATGCGCTCCTTCAGCGCCTTCAAGCCGGGCTCCTCCTCGGTGTGACCGTACCAAGACTCGGTGAGCGCATCCGAGCGGAAGTAGAAGGAGGCGTAGCGCACGTTGTCCTTCCGTTCGTGATCCAGGACGGCGTAGAGCATCTCCAGCTCGGTGATGCTGTGTCCCTCTTTTCCTTTCAGCCAAGGTATGGAGTCACCGATCTGCAAAGGCACCTCCTCCATCAAAGAGCCGTAGCGATTCCCCAGAATACCGATGAAATAGGGGCGGCATTTGTCGATCTCGCCCAGGCAAATGGGAATCACCTGTCCGCCTACCTGATCGTCCTCGGTGATGCCCCAGCGCAGATCCACGCTGAAAAAGGACACCCCGCGCTCGGCGCAGATGCGGTTCAGACGGGGAACCAGAACCTCGTTGAAGTAGGTTCGCTCATTCTCCATATCCGCAAAGGTGGAGGAGAGAAACACGCGAATCACGGGTGGGATATCGTTGACGGTCTTCTTTTTCATGGGCGTTCTCCTTCAAATAAAATAGGGAATATCAGAGATCGATATCCTGATCGGCAGGCATATATTCCGTCCCCTGATTTCATCTTCTTGTATTCTTTTTTTTCATTTCCTTTTCCGATGTCCTTTGCTGATCCTGGTTCAGTGTCAGCTGGCTAGATATTGACTCCCCCCATTTTATCGCTGATTCACGATACAATCCGGCAGTACGCTCGTAGTATTCCCGCATTTTGCTATTCTCCTCCGTACGAGCAGCCAATCTCTCCATTTTCTCGGTGATAGCGTGATCCTCCTCGGCTCGCTTAGATGCAAATTCCTGCCAAGCCGTTTCGTAATGCTTTCTCCCACCTGATTGATAGATCATTCCCTTTTCCACAGCTCGCTTTATGAGACCCTTGGTGGCCTCCGATTCGGCATAGGCATCCAAATAGTACCGTGATTCTCCGTTCCGAAATTCCGAAACGATCGTACGAACACGGGAACGGTCGTTTTCCTTGAGAACCAGGGACAGATCCCTTTCCAATTCATCGTTAGACAAGGATTCGTTTTCCTTTAAAAAGGTCTCTATTTGACTCTTGAAGGTGTTTTTCTTTTCCCCGTACTGTTGTTCAAGATTGTTCACTTTCTCCAAAACCTCCGCGTATTTTGTTTTCAGCTCCACTACGGGGACACCATAGACCTTATCCGACATGGGAGTCCATGATATGGATTGCTTAACGTGGTCGAAACACAAGTGAAGAGACTGTTTCCAGTTATACAAATGGGCTTTATAATGTTCCTTGCGCGTTAAAAATTGGATATTATCCACGTTGTCCGCGTGTTCGGGATATTCCTTAACGGATTTGATGTGGTGCGCGACGTATTTTTTGATCCGTCCCGTGGTCAAAAGCTCCTTCTGTTCTTCCATGGTCCAGTTCCGCGTGCCTCGCCCCTGTCGAACCAACTTGATCTCTCGCTTCCATGCCAGCTCCCGGGCAAGTGAACGGCGGTAACTCAAGGTTAGATTTTCCTTTTTTACTCTATTCATCTTCAAAAATGCGTTCAGGAGTTGTAATGGATGGTGACATAGCGGGGAAGATTATAGGAACGTATGATATTCCATTCTTCTTCGGTGCCTTCGTAGTAAATAGTTAGGCCGGTGCAACCGGAAAAAGCTCTATAACCTATGCTCGTCACACTGTCGGGGATCGTAATGCTCGTAAGGCCGGTACACCTAGAGAAGGCTTTCCTACCTATGCTCGTCACACCGTCGGGGATAGTGACGCTCGTTAGACCGGTACACCCAGAGAAGGCTTCCCCACCTATGCTCGTCACACCGTCGGGGATCGTGATGCTCGTTAGACTGGTACAATCGAAGAATGCATAACTATCAATCTTGTCTCCTCGTGTTAAAACAATATTTTCCAATTTTCTGTCATCAAAAACATGACTAAAAAAAACATGACAAAATTGAGCCGGACATGCAACTCGAACCATATTTGTACACCTATAGAAGGCCAAATCATCTATGCCCATCACACTGTCGGGGATCGTAATGCTCGTTAGACCGGTACAGCCGTAGAAAGCACCCATACCTATGCTCGTCACACCGTCATGCATCGTAATGCTGGCAAGGCCGGTACAGCCGTAGAAAGCACACTTACCTATGCACGTCACACTGTCGGGAATCGTGATGCTGGTAAGGCCGGTACAATCGGAAAAAGCTCTCTCACCTATGCTCGCTATACCGTCGGGAATCGTAATGCTGGTAAGGCCGGTACAGCCGGAGAAAGCATACTCTCCTATGCTCGTCACACTGTCGGGAATCGTGATGCTGGTAAGGCTGGTACGGTCGGAGAAAGCATACTTTCCTATGCTCGTCACACCGTCGGCGATCGTGATGCTGGTAAGGCCGGTACAGCGGTCGAAAGCATACC
>JAZOOM010000026.1:0-9065 GCA_045655025.1 Eubacteriales bacterium
CCCACGGCCGCCGCTCCTACGACAACTCCCGCGGCATCCCACACGAAACCATTTTTCAGAAAAGGAATCCCTATGGCAGACATTTTCGACATTTTCAAGCGGCTGGAGCAGAACAAGACTCCCGCCTCCACCCAGCCCATCACCCACCTGCTGGTAGGTCTGGGTAACCCCGGCAAGCAGTACGCTCTGACCCGTCACAACGCGGGCTGGCTCTTCATGGACGTGGCCTGCGAGAAGTATAGCTGCCCCACCGATCGCTCCAAGTTCAACGCGTTGGTTGGTGAGACAACTATCGCCGGCGCGCGAGTTCTCCTCATGCGCCCCCAGACCTACATGAATGCCTCCGGCGAGGCCGTTGCCGCCGCCGCTCGGTTCTATAAGATCGAGCCTGCCCATATTATCGTGTGTTCGGACGACGTAAGTCTGGACGTGGGCGGCATGCGCGTGCGCGGAAAAGGCTCTGACGGCGGTCAGCGCGGACTGCGGAGCATCATCGACGAGCTGGGCACCGACGCTTTTCCCCGTATCCGCTTTGGCGTGGGCAAGAAGCCCCATCCCGACTACGACATGAAGGATTGGGTACTCTCTACCTTCTCCCCCTCCGAGCTGGAAAAGCTCCGCTCCCTGTTCCCCATCGCCTGTGAGGGCGTGGAGAAGCTCATCAAGGGCGACCTTGACGGAGCCATGCAGACCTGCAATCGCAAGGGATAACCCACCATACATACCGATTCGGTAGCGTTTGATCCCCCACGGGGAAAAAATGCTACCCTTTCGGCGTTCAGCACCCTTTGGGTGCAGTGAAATGCTCGCCGCCGGTGAGCGTGAAATACGCCTTCGGCGTGTGAAATTTTCGCTTCGCGCAAGTCAAATGCGCCCTTGGCGCGTGAAAAAAAGAAACCCTATCGGGTTTCTGATTGATTATATTCGGAAAGGAATCCCATGAACCTCTTAACCTCCGCTATCCGCACCGATCCCGAATACGGTCAGCTTCTCGCGGCCGTTCGTCGGAACCTCAAGGATAAGCCTCTGCCCCTCCTGGCCAACGGTCTGTGCGAGGGTGCGGCCGAGGCCTTTTTGGTGTCGATCATTGAGGACACCTGCCTGGTCGGGGCCGGAAACACGGCCAAACGAACCGCTCTCATCGTCTGCCCCGAGGAAAAGGACTGTGTCCGCATAAAGCAGACCTTGGGACGCTTCGGTCTGAAGGCCGCCTTCTACACAGCCCGCGACCTGTCCTTCTACGGAGCGGGGGTCACCGCCTCCCACGAATACGAGCACGAGCGTCTGAAGGTACTTTCGGGTCTCATTACGGGAGGCTACGATGCCGTTATCACCACCCCCGATGCCGCTCTGGGCTACACCATCCCCCCCGACCATCTGCGGGCTACCTCCGTCCATCTGGATTACGATACACCCATCGAGCCTACCGAGCTGGCCACCTCTTTGGTGGCGGCAGGATACGCGCGGGTAGAAATGGTGGAGGGCCCCGGTCAGTTCGCCATTCGCGGCGGCATCATTGACGTTTGCCCCCCCTACGCCACCTTCTACGACGACGTAGGCGAGCTCATCGAGGGCTCCCACCCTCTGCGCGCAGAGCTGTTCGGCGACGAGATCGACCGCATGGGTCTCTTTGATCCCGAGTCCCAGCGCATGACCCGCGCCATCCACGAGGCCAATCTGCTCCCCGCCCGAGAGCTGCTCACGAACCGGGAGGGGCTTTCCAAGCTGGAGGGGGTCATCCGCGCCCAGCGCAAAACGACCCAAGGCCGCACCCCCGAGGCCGCCCGCGTACTGGACGAGGAGCTGGCATCCCTCACCGCCGCCCTCCGTTCCCCCAATCCCACGGGAGCCGAGCTGAACTTTTTGGATAAGTACATGAAGGTGCTCTACCCCGAATGTGCCTGTCTTTTGGACTACTTCCCCGAAAAGACCTTGTTCATCATCCGCAACAATTCGGGCGTCAACGACCGTCTCAAGGCGGGAGAGTGGCAGATGAACGAAACGGTCAAGAGTCTCATTGAGGCGGGAACCATTGCGGGCAAGTACGCCGAGTACCAAAACCCCACCACCGCCTTCGACCTGTTTTTGGAGCGCAATGCCACGGTGCACGTGGATTCCCTGTCCTATGGCATGTCGGGCAAGCGACTGGGAGGCATTTTCGGCTTCCGCACCAAGCACATGATCTCCTACGCCGAGAATTTCAGGCTTCTCTGCGAGGATCTGACCGGCTACATGCGGTCGGGACACCGCACCGCAGTGATCGCCGAGAACGAGGCCGCCGCCCGCAATTTGGCGGACATGCTGGATGAGGCGGGTTTTGACAGCGTGATCCCCAATCCCGAAAGCTTAACGGATGCCAAGGATATGCCCAAGGATATCGTGGTCATTCTTTGGCGGGACTACCTGTTCGGCTACGAGCTCATTGTGCCCAAAATCGCCATTCTCTCCACCAATCCCGACGGACGGACGGGCTCTCTCTCCGCCGACGCCATCCGCTCCAAAAAGCAGAAGGCCATGGCCGAAAAGGCCAAAAAGAAGAATTCCAAAACCATCCTCTCCTTCAATGAGCTGGACGTGGGCGATATCGTGGTGCATGAGACCTACGGTATCGGTCAGTACACGGGCATAGAAACGCTGACCACGGGAGGCGTCACGCGGGACTATATCGGCATTAAATACGCGGGCTCGGATAAGCTCTTCATTCCCGTAGAAAAGCTGGATATGGTATCCAAGTACATCGGCGCTCACGCCGATGACGGTATGGTGAAGCTTTCCAAGCTGGGCACCGACCATTGGAACAAGACCAAAGCCCGCACCAAGGCCATGGTTAAGGAAATGGCCAAGGAGCTCATCCAGCTCTACGCCGAGAGACTCCGCCGCCCCGGCTACGCCTTTGCCGCGGACGACGACTTCCAGCGGGATTTTGAGGCATCCTTTGAGTACGAGGAGACCGCAGGCCAGCTGGCCGCCATCGACGATATCAAGGCGGATATGCAACGCCCCACCCCCATGGATCGTCTCCTCTGCGGCGACGTGGGCTACGGCAAGACCGAGGTGGCCATCCGCGCCGCCTTCAAGGCTATTTGCAACGGCAAGCAGGTGGCGGTACTGGTGCCTACCACCATTCTGGCACTCCAGCACTACCAGACCTTCACCCGACGGATGCGCGCCTTCTCGGTGAACGTGGATATGCTGTCCCGCTTCCGCACCCCCAAGGAGCAGGACGTGACCCTGCGCCGTTTGGAGCGCGGCGACGTGGACGTGATCATCGGTACGCACCGTCTTTTGGGCAAGGATATTCAATTCAGCGACTTAGGACTCCTCATTGTGGACGAGGAACAGCGCTTCGGTGTCGCACAGAAAGAGAAGCTGAAGCAGCTCTGCGGCAACATCGACGTGCTGACTCTGTCGGCTACCCCCATTCCCCGTACCCTGAACATGGCCATGGGCGGCATCCGCGATATTTCCATTCTCGACGAAGCCCCCGTTGACCGTCTTCCTGTACAGACCTACGTGCTGGAGCACGACGACCTCATCATCCACGAAGCCATCCGAAAGGAGCTCCGCCGCGGCGGTCAGGTCTTCTATCTTCACAACGTAGTAGAAAACATCAACGAGCTGGCAGGCTCTTTGGCCAAGGCTATCCCCGATGCCCGCATCACCGTGGCTCACGGAAAGATGGACAAGGAGCAGCTGGAGGAGATCTGGGAGCGGATGCTGGTGGGTGAGATCGACATTTTGGTGTGCACCACCATCATCGAAACGGGCGTGGATATTCCGAATGCCAACACCCTCATCGTGGATTGCGCCGAGCGGCTGGGTCTTTCCCAGCTTCACCAGCTTCGCGGACGCGTGGGGCGCTCCGCAAGACGTGCCTACGCCTACTTCACCTACCGCCCCGGAAAGGCCATCTCCGAGATTGCGGAAAAGCGGTTGAACGCCATCCGTGAGTACGCCGAATTCGGCGCGGGCTTCCGTATCGCCCTCCGCGACATGGAGATCCGCGGCACAGGTAATCTTCTGGGCGCGGAACAGCACGGACACATGGAGGCCGTGGGTTACGATCTGTATATCAAGCTGCTCAACGATGCCGTACTGGAGGAGCGGGGAGAAAAGCCCCCGGAGAAGAAGGATTGCACCATGACGGTGTCCGTCTCCGCCTACCTGCCCGAGTCCTACGTTCGTTACCCCTCCCAGCGCATGGCCCTCTACAAGCGCATCGCCCTTATCCGTAACCGCGACGATATGGAGGACATGACCGACGAGCTCTGCGACCGTTACGGCGACCTTCCCGCCCCTGCCGTAAATCTTCTGAACATTGCTCTGGCCCGCGCCCTGGCCGAGGCCTGCGGCGTGACCTCCATTCGACAGGAAGGAAAAACCGTATTCTTCACGCAGGATCAATTGGATATTGATATCTGGAGCGATCTCTCCGATATGACCAAGGGCCGTCTCCGCTTCGCGGGCATGAGCAAGGATGCCGCCATCAAGCTTCAACTCAAGCAAGGTGAGGATATGCTGGGGATTATTCACAAAATATTTGAAAAATATCTCTCTTTGCTTAACTCTCAAAGTTGATTTTTATGTTATAATAAGGGATGCATTAACCGAAAGGATCAAATTTCTATGAAAACAACCGTCATGCGCCGCCTTGTGTCGGTGCTGCTCTGCCTGGCTATGCTGGCGGGAGCTGTCTCTTTGACCGCTTGCGGCTCGAAGAGTCCCGCTCTCATGAAGCTGGATGGTCAGACCATTACCGCCAATCAGTTCCAGTTCATGCTCTCCCGTCTGAAGGGCAACATGGGGTATTTGGGCTATAACGTCACCAGCGCCTCCTTCTGGAACACCATCATCGACGACCAGAACAATACCTATGACAGCTACTTCCGTAACGCCGTCCTGGAGGACGCCCGCCGCTACCTGGCCGCGCAGGCCATCTTTGAGGAGAAGGGCTTGACTCTCCCCCAGAGTTATCTGGATCAGATCGACGAGGATATCGAGGAATACACCCGTGACGCGGGCTCCAAGTCCGCGCTGAATTCCCAGCTCAGTGCCTACGGCTTCAACGTGGATATGCTCCGTGAGTTCTACATCATGGAAGCCAAGTACGATTATCTGCAGATCGTCATCTACGGTGCCGACGGTGAGCTTCTGGCTCCCGAGGCTCGCATGGCTTACCTCAGTGAGCACGTTGTCGGCTTCAAGCAGGTTCTGATCCGCGCCTTTGACTACGTCTACGAGACCGATCTGAACGGCGACGTGATCTACTACCTCCCCAGCGAGAATAACGCCAAGGTCAACAACATCGCTTACGACAAGGAGCTGGGCGAGGCCCGTTTGGATGAGCATGGAAAGACCGTGGTGGACAAGAACGGTGACACCGTCTACTACCTGTCCAACGGCAAGATCGCTTACGATACCAAGAACGGCGTTCGCGCCATGGTCTACGACGAGAACGGTGATCTCAAGACCGTCAAGTATTCCGCCGAGGTACTGGCACAGCACAAGGCAGATGCCGAGGAGCTGCTGGCAACCGTGGCCAAGGGCGATTACGCCGCCTTTGAGGCTCTGCTGGAGGAGTACGAGGTCAGCGGCAACGAGGCTTTCGTCACCGACGGCAGCTACTGCTTCCTCTACACCACCGGCGACAACAGCTACGACTACCTCAACGACATTGCCGACGCTCTGGCCGAGGCCGAGGAGGGCGAACTCCGCATGATCTCCTCCGAGTACGGCTATAACGTGGTTATGAAGTACCCCATCCCCTCGGATGCCGTTACCAACACCGCCTACGAGGAGTGGTTCTCGGATCTGACCGACCGCATCATTGCCAAGCAGTTCCACACCCTGTGCAAGCCCTACATGGAGCGCGTCACCGTGGACAACGACGTGTATGCGACCGTGCCTGCCATGAAGGATATTGCCATCAATACCTACTATTAACTTTCTAAAAAAAGAGTTCCCGACAGATCAACCGTCGGGAAGTCTTTTTTGATTCATTTACGGATTACTTAATTGTTTCTCCGCTCAAAGCCATGACCGCAAATTTTCCGTCCTCATACACAGCATACGACGCGGGAAATCCTCCCTTTGGGATGGAGGTGGAGCCGGGGTTGAGCAGAGTCACGCCGTCGGCATTCGTCTCCAGCACGGGAATATGGGTGTGACCCGACAGAACGACGCTGCCGGCGGGAAGCTTGGGGAGGTCATTGGCCGTAGGGTTGGCACCCGCGCGGTGGCCGTGGCAGGCGAACCAGGTAGCACCGTCCACAAAGAGAAGGGCGGTCTCCGAAAGGATTGGGAAGGGCAGAACCATCTGATCCACCTCGGTGTCGCAGTTGCCGCGAACACAGAACAGCTTGTCGGCGTACTCCGAGAGCATGGCAATGACCTCCTTGGGATTATACCCCTCGGGCAGGTCGTTGCGGGGGCCGTGGTAGAGAATATCGCCCAGCAGGATCAGGCGCTCCGCACCCGAGGCGGCGAAAATATCCAGCAGTTTTTTACAGGCGGGGGCACATCCGTGGATATCCGAGGCAATCATAAGCTTCATAAAAATTCCTTATCTGACATAGGGTTACATGCATGTAACCCTATGTCTTACTTGTATTTTTTCTTGTCCTTCAGAGTGCCGTACAGCTCCTTATAGGAAGCGTGGCGGATGGGGGAGATCTCCTTCTTAGCCACGGCATCCAGAATGGCACATTCCTCATCGGATACGTGGGTACAGTCGGTGTAGCGGCACTTGCCCAAATAAGGAACAAACTCACGGAAGGTATGAGCCAGATCCTCCAGCTCAAAGAAGTCGAACCGCTCGAAGTCCAAGAGGGAGAAGCCGGCCGTGTCGGCTATGTAGCCGCCCTCCGTACCGGGGAGGTCGAAAAGCTCGGTATGCCGGGTGGTGTTCTTACCGCGGCCGATCTTCTCGCTCAGCTCTCCTGTCGTAAGATCCAGCCCCTCAAAAACCGTATTGAGCAGGGTGGATTTTCCCGCGCCCGATGCCCCCGCCACGGCGGTGATCTTCCCCGCAAGGGAGGTATGGGCAAACTCGGAAAATTCCTGCACCCCCTCCCCCGTATAGCAGGACAGAGTGAAGGCGCGGTAGCCCACCTTTTCGTAAAGGGCGGCGATCTTTCCCGCCCGCTTGGGGCTCAGCTCACATTTTCCCACCACGATGATGGGTTCAATGTTGTTGAATTCCAGAATGGAGAGCAGCTTGTCCACCGTAGGAATATCGGGATCGGGGGAAGCGGCGGCGATGACCACCAGCATGACCTCCACGTTGGCCAGGGGCGGGCGGATAAGGCTGTTCTTTCTGGGTAGTATATCGTCAATCACAAGGCCTGTACGGTCGGCGCTGGGAATCGCCTGCCCGTCGGTGACGGCGAAGGAGGTATCGTCGTACTGTACGACGACCAGATCCCCCACCAAGGGAGTCTGCTGTTCGTGGCGGAAGTTACCGCGGGCACGGCATTCCACCGTCTGTCCCGTCAAGGGGGAGTCGGTACAGCTTCCATCCAAGCGGACGGTGTAGAGTCCGCCGGTCATTTTGATGATACGTCCCGTTTGGGTGTAGGTCATGTAGAATCATCCTTTTTTCGTTTCGTTACGTATATGATACCCTAAAAAACGGATTTTGTAAAGTAGTATTCGGGAAAAATCTTCTTTTTTTCTGCAATAACTCTTGAAAGTTACGGGATTTTGGAGTATAATATAGGATGTCATATTGTTTGATCTTATTTCTGACACTTTCACGGAGAATTATGAAACAACAAGCATACACCTTCCGAGAGGGGCTTCGAGACGGCGTGCCCATCGGTCTCGGATACCTGTCAGTTTCCTTCGGCCTCGGCATCGCGGCGGTGGCAGCAGGACTCTCTCCCCTCATCGCCCTCATTGTTTCCATGACCAACGAAACCTCCGCCGGGCAAAAAGCGGGCTTGGATCTCATTGCGGAATGCCTCCCCCTGGCCGAAGGCATTGTGACCATGATCCTGTCCCAGCTCGTCATCAATCTGCGGTATTCCCTCATGGGCATTTCCCTGTCCCAGCGCCTCGATGGCACCTTTACCACCCCGTGGCGCATGTTTTTGGCCTTCAGCATCACCGACGAGATCTTCGCGGTGGCCTCCACGAAAAAGGAAAGGGTGGGCGTGAATTACTTTTTCGGTCTGAGCTTCATCCCCTACATAGGCTGGGCGGCAGGTACGCTCTTGGGCGCCTTGGCGGGGACACTCCTGCCCGAAATGGTACGGGGCTGTCTGGGGCTCATGCTCTACGGCATGTTCATCGCCATCATCATCCCTCCCGCACGGCGGGAGCGGGGCGTGCTCTTCGCCGTATGTCTGGCAGTGGCTCTGTCCTGTGTTTTCTACTTCCTGCCCCTCTTTGATTTCCTGTCCGACGGTCTCGCCCTCATCATTTCGGCGGTATCCGCGGCGGCGGTGGCGGCACTCCTGTTCCCCGTTTCCTCTCCTCATGAGGAGGAGAATACCTCCGCAGAATCCAAGGAGGTGTCCGTATGAATCAGCTTGCCATGTCAGCGAGCCACCTGACCCTTTATTTGGCGGTCATGGCTCTCGTGACCTACCTCATCCGCATGATCCCCTTCACCCTGTTCCGCAAGGAGATCAAATCCGTTTTCTTCCGCAGCTTTCTGGCCTACGTTCCCTACGCGGTGCTGGGGGCCATGACCTTCCCCTCCATTTTCTTCGCCACAGCGTCCCTTCCCTCCGCCATCGCGGGAACCGTCGTTGCCCTGACCCTGGCCTTCTTCCGTCGATCCCTCCTGACCGTGGCCGTTGGCGCGGCAGGAACGGCGCTGGCGGTGGAATTGGTTATGATGTATTTGTTGTAAATTGCTGTTTATCGGCCAGGGCTCTGCCCTGGACCCGCTTAAGGGACTTTTGAAAACCTCCTCGCTTCGCTCGGGGCGAATTTGCCTTCGGCAAATATCGCGAGTCCCTTAAGAATCCCCAAAACTTTCAAAAAAGGATTATTTTACAATACTTTTTGAAAGTTTTTGGAGTTCTTAGAACCTTCGCAAACTTTGCCGTAGGCAAATT
>JAZOOM010000027.1:0-10827 GCA_045655025.1 Eubacteriales bacterium
AGATATCGCCCTGGTCGAAGAACTTCTTGAACATCTTCTGCACGGCGGCCTCGTGGTAGTCGTCGGTGGTGCGGACGAAATAGTCGTAGGAGACGTTCATCTTATCCCACAGATTCTTGATCTCCCCTGCCACGTTGTCCACGTAAGCCTTGGGGGTGATGCCGGCGGCGTTGGCGAGATCCTCGATCTTCTGACCGTGTTCGTCGGGACCGGGGCAGAAGTAGACGTCGTAGCCCATCTCTCTCTTGTAGCGGGCGATGGCGTCGGTCATGATGGCCTCGTAGGTGTTGCCGAAGTGGGGCTTCTTGGAGGCGTAGGCGATGGCGGTGGTGACGTAATACTTGGGCTTCTGATTCATGATGTTTTCCTTTCCGGCGCGTGGAGCAACGGCTCTCTTAACGCCCCCGTCTGCTCAAATGGGAGCAGACGGTGAAATTTTTGCTTTTTTAAAAATTCTACGGGGAGAGAGCCCGTGCGAGCCCTCTCCCATGGTTGTATGATGGAATGATTTCCCGAAGGAACCGTCTTATTCAGCGGTCTCTTCAGCCTGTACGAACTGAATGGACTGAATGATCACGCTCTTGCCCGCGCCGGCGTTCTTCTCGAAGTAGAGGCCGAGCTCGGAGGCATATCCCTTCATCACCCGCAGTTCCTTCAAGGAGACGGTGTCGGTGTGAACCTCACCGTCGGTCACAAGAGTGAGATTTCTGGCGCGGCCTGCCTGCAGAGGAGAGCCTGCGGCGCCAAGACCCAGACGCATCTTGGCCGTCTGGCCGTCAGTCACCTTGTAGGTAACCACGATGGTGTCGTAGCGATCCAGCACCACCTGAGGCGATGCCTTGGAGAAGTCGATGATGAATTCGGCATCCGCGGTCTCGCCGGTCAGTACCAAACCGTCGGCGGTGAACTCATACTTCATACCCGCGGTAGAGCCCAGCATCCACGTCTTGACCTCCTCAGCCTTAGCGGCATCGGTGAAGTCGATGTAAGAGTTACCCAGATTGGCGTTCTCGGCCACGTATTCGGCAGAGCCGGTGGTGGTGTAGCAGTAGTTGAAGCGGCCAACGGGAGCCACGTCACCGTTGAGATACCACTGCATGATGTCGCCATCCTCCAGCGTGTTGTCGGTCCACTTGAAGCCGAACTCGAAATCCAGCTGCTCGGCGGGAATGCCCAGCATGGTCTTGGGGATGCAAACGGTCAGCACGTTGCCCTTGACGGAGTAGGTGACCTCACCCACTACCTCGGTGGCAAAGCCGTCACCCGTGAATCTCTCCAGGGTAGCGGTGGTCTCGTTCTTGGGGTTCTGCTTGTTGAGAATGAACTCATAGTTCTCCCAGTTCTTATCGGACGCACCCATGTCGATGTACAAACGCATCCAGTAAGCATCGGTGTAGGGGGTCAGATCCTCCACGGTACGAACCATGAAGTAGACATTCTCGTAGTCTCTTGCGACCTTGGCGTCGTAAATGTCGTTACGGCCGGAGTCGTTGGTGTAGTGGAGCTTCTTACCGGTGTTGGGATCCTTGTAGCCGTCGAAGTCTCTGTCGGGCAGGCCGAAGTAGTCGTTGTACACGGGACCCACGTCAGCCCACTGGCCAAAGCCGCCGTTCACGTTGATGAGCTTCTCCCAAGTAGCCTTCTCAATGGGGTTAGTACCCTTGAACTGACGAATGTAATCCACCAGCTGATAGTAGTAGTGATCCTTCAGAATACCGGCAGAGGGCTCGCAGTCGCGGCTGAACTCGGCGTTATACTGATCCACGAAGCAGTTCTGGTACTGCTCGGGGGATGCGGGCCAGTTGTCGATACGCATGGCCACCCACTCATTCCAAGCGGTGACAAAGACGATCTCGGGATCCACGGCCAGAGCGTTCTCCCACTGCTCTGCGAAGCATGCACCGTACAGGATGGCATTCTCACGGGTGTCGTAGCCGCGGGAGGTCCAGGTACGGCCGATGATGTTCTCACCGTAGCTCATGGGTGCGATGATGGACTTGACGTAGTTGTGGTTGACGGCGGTACCGACAGTCATCTGCTCGATCTCGCCCTTATCGTTGTGGAAGTATGCCTGGGGGAAACGGGAGAGCCAGCCCCACTGGTTGGGTGCGGACTCCTGATCCAGATAGCCGCCCAGATTGGAGCGGAAGGTGAAGAAGCTCTTGATCTCCTTAGCGATGGCCTCGTCCTTGGAATTCAGGCTTCCGGGCCAGCCCATGACCATGGGCTTACCGTCCAGCTTGAACCAGACGTCCTCGTACAGACCCTTCTTGTAGATGTCATTGTACAGCTCCACCATCTGGGTACCCGACCACTCCACGGGGCCGAAGGGGAACATGAAGGACACGTCGGGAGCATCCACGCCCTGGGCGCGAGTCTCGGAGAAGACCTTCATGACCTTGAGGGCAGTCTCCTTCCAGGTGAAGGTACCGTTGGTATTATCGAAGAACACCACGTCCACGCCGGCAGAGGCCAGAAGCTCGGCCTGCTTGCGGATGACCCACTCGTCATCACCGTCGTAGTAGCCGTAAATGGGCTCATCCCAGAAATGGTAGGGATCCATCTGGGTCTTGATACCCAGCTTACGGAGCTCGCTCATGGACTTCGTCATGTAGTCACGCTCGGTATAGCCCATCTCGATAAGCTTATCGATATTCTGCTGGTTGTTATAGGCGGTCTGATTGTTGCCGAAATCGCCGTGCCAGGTCCAGTAGAACATGGCCACGATCTTATCTTCTCTGACGTCACCGGTCTGGGTGTTGGTAGACACCACACGGTCAAGGCCGTCGGTAACGATCCACTGAGAGGAATCCACCTTATGGGCGGCGGATTGATCCACAACGGAATTATCCAGAGCAGGATCGTAGGATTCCCAATCCAGTACACGGAGCGTGGTCTCTTCCTCGGTTGTGATTTCCTCGGTGGTCTCCTCCTCGGTAGGAGTCTCGGTGGGAGTCTCGGTAGGTTCTTCGGTGGGAACGTCGGTGGTCTCAGCCTCCGTAGCAGTGGTATCCTCAGAGGGATCCGCGGAAACGCAAGCCACCATGGTCAGCGTCAAAGCCAGCATAAGAGCCAGCAAGAAAAGCAGGCGCAGGTCCAATTTTCTCATCTTGGTTTCTCCTTTTGATTACCGGGTGTAGATCACTCACAGGCGAGTGCTTCTTCCTGCTATTATACCATGTTTTTCTCAATTCTTCAAGCGTTTTTGGGAGGATTTAACGAATTGGTCACATTTTCTCAGCATTTCTTTTCAAGAAAAGGCCCCCTGCGCGGCGGCAGGGAGCCCTTCAAGCGGTCACGTATCAGTCATTGAGCCTCACGGCGGGTCAAAATGGCCACAGCCGTGAGGTTTCATCATAGGGAGGATCACCCTTCCGTGACCCGCGGCAGTCTCGGGAATGGGGTACAGTGGAATTGTTCGGCGGAGCTTTCCATACGGACTCCCATACAATCGCTCATTCCTCCTCAAATTCCCATCCCGTCAGCTCCAGCTCACCGTCGGGGTTCTTGGCAAAATTGACGTTGACCACGCGGAGGTCGGGGAGATTGAAGGAAACGGCCAGCATCTCCACCTCCGCTTCAAACTCTTCCGCGGAAGCGGGAATTTTGGGGTTCAAGGACAAGGAGGAATACTTTTTCGGATCGGTGTAGCGATACGTGATATTTTGACTGTCCAAAGCAACGTCCTCGCCGTAGAGCACGGTAAACTCCTTGTTCTGCCGCAGGTAATCCATGGCCTCGGCTTCGTAGGGCTCCAAGTAGCTCCACACGGTATTCTCACGTTCCAAACCTCTGAGCGTGAAGACCATAGTCAGACAGCCAAAGGAAACGGTGACAGCCACGGCGGCCACGATCAAAAGAATCACTACGGATTTTTTCATCAATCAATCCTCTTTCTTCTTCATAACTACAGCAGCCGCCATAGCCACAAGCGTAACAGCCGCGCCCATACCGACGGCGGACTTGCATCCCTTCTTAGCGGGAGTGGTGACATCCCCGCTATCCGCGGTGGTCTCCTCGGAGGGAGTCTCCGCGGGCTCCGTACCGACGTTGGTCTCGGTATCGGTGGTGCCGGCCTCGGACTTGGCGTTCTCGGCAGTGGAGATGTAGCTGTACTTGAAGCGTCCGCCGGGAGCTACGTCGCCGGAGATGTAGAAGTCCAGAATGTCACCCGAGAACTTGGTGTAGTCGCCTTCGTCGTGGACGTTATCCGTCCAGGAGAAGTTGATGGTGTAGTCGTCGCCGGACAGACCCAGATCGGACTTGGCGATCTTGACGGTCATGAACTTGCCATCCACCTTGTACTCCACGTCGGCCACCTTCTCGGTCTTGGTGTAGTCGTTGTCGGCGGTGAACTTCTCCAGAACAAGGGTCTTCTCGCTCGCGGCGGACTTGTTTACCACGAATTCGAAGGTGTTCCAGCCCTGCTTGGACTGGTCGGTGTCGATGTAGAGGTTCATCCACAGGGAATCGGTGTAGGGGGTGATGTTCTCATTGCCCGCCACAAGGAAGTAGACGAACTCGCCGTCGCGGGCGATCTTGGCGCCGATGATGTCGTTACGGCCCGAGGTCTCGGTGTAGTGGAGCTCACCGTAGCCGGCAGCATCGCGGTTATCGGTGTTACCGATGTAGGCGGCGTAGTAGGGGCCTACGGCATTCCACTGGTCGATGGAGGCGTTCAGGTCGATGGTGGCGGAGGCGGTGGGGGTAGGGATGGGTCTTGCGCCCTTATACTGACGGACGAAGTTGACCAGCTGGTAGTAGTAGTGATCCTGCAAGGCCCCCTTGGTGGGCTCGATGTCGCGGGAGTACTCGTCGATGTACTGGTCGGGGAAGGCGTTCTCCACGGCGGCGGGGTTGCCCTCCTCCTCGGGCCACTTCTCATAGCGGCCTGCGATCCACTCATTCCAGCCCGTGACGAAGATCACGCGGGGATTGACCTCCAGAGCGTAGCTCCACTGCTGGGCGAAGTTGTAGCCCCACTTGGAGGCCTCGGCGCCCTCCACCTCGAAGCGGTTCTCGTAGTCGGTGGTGTAGGAGCGGCCCGTGATGTGGTTACCGCTCATGGCGGCCAGAAGGTGATGCTCGTAGTCGTGGTTCTGAGCGATACCGACGGTCATCTGCTCCACGATACCGGCCTTCTCTTCCTTCTGGTTCTTGTAGTAGATCTCCTGGGGATACATGGACAGCCAGCCCCAGTTGGCGTACTCGGTCTTCTCGATCAGGTAGTGGGGCTGACCGGCGCGGAAGGTGAAGAAGCGGTTGATCTCTCTGTCGGTCAGCGACGTGTTTGCGTCAAAGCTGTCCTTCATGGCCATGAGCATGGGCTTTTCGTCCCAGTAGAACCACAGCTCCTGCCACTTGCCGGGGCGGAAGATGTCCAGGTAGAGCATTTGCACTTGGGTACGGGTGGATTCCTTATCCCAGAAGGGGAGCATGAAGGAGACCTTGGGGGTCTTGACACCGTCCTCCATGGCATCCGACCAGGTATTGAACAGGGAGGTGTAGCTGGTGAGCCAAGTATTGATGCCGTTGGTGTTGTCGGTAAAGACCACGTCCACGCCGGCGTTGGCCAGCAGCTCACCCTGCTTTCTCTGCACCCAAGGGTCGTCGCCGCGGTAGTAGCCGTAGATGGGCTCGTTCCAGAAGGCTGTCCGCGTTCCCAGCTCATCCCACAGAGGATTGTCGTAGTCACGCATGGCCTCGGGGTACTTGGCGGACAGCTCCTGCATATTCATGGGGTTGCTGCGGCTGGCTCCGCTGACGTGCCACGTCCAGTAGAACATGGCCAGAGTCTTATCGTCCTTGAGACCGCCCACGTCGGCGTTGGTGAGGGACACGCGACCCAGACCGTCGGTGAACACCCAGGTATCGGGCATGACCTCGTGGGTATAGATGAGGCTATCCGAGGGGATCACGTAAGGATCGGGGGCCTTGTGATTGCCGTCGGGGAGGCTTTCGTCCAGACTGCAGGGGGCGTAATAGTCATCCGTCTCGGCAGTGAAGTGAAGGCGGACGTAGGGGTAGACCAGAGCCTGCTCACTCGTTGAGCCGTCGGTATAGATCACGCCCTCGAAGCCCGAAACGGTTTCGTAGGAATAGAGAGCGGGAGCGGCGGACATATCGTGGATGAGGAACAGGTACTCGCCCGCAGGGATCTTGCCGAAAATGATCTCGGCGTACTGGTTATCCTGCAGAAGGGTCTTGCCCGTGCCCACGGGAGCCTCGGCCACAGTCTTCTCGAAGGTTCCCTTCCATGCGTAGACCGACATGGTCATCTCGATATCGTCGCGGTAGTAGGTGCCAAACTTGGCCTCCATGCCCGAGAAGGGGACGGTGGTATTCACACGGACACCCACGCTCTGGTTCATATCGTATACGACCACGCCCGAGGCGGTGTCGTACAGCTCCACCTTATTGAGCATATCCTGGGAGGGCTCGCAGGTGCCAAAGGGATCCTCCACGGCCTCGGTAAAGCGGATACTGAGCTCAGGCTCGCCTCTCTGCTCCTTGCCGTCCCGATACAGAAAGCCCTTGGAGCCGACGGGAGAGGTATTGCTCCATACGCCCGCGTCGTAGCTGGCGCTGTCAATGTGGAACAGGTACTCGCCTGCGGGCTGTGGATCAAAGGTCACCCAGTTGGTGTGACCGTCCACCATGGGGTCGAACACCTGCTTGGCAATGGGCTCGGCGGCCAGAGTGGCCTCATAGGTGCCCTTCCACGCGTACAGGTACAGGGTCGATTTGGAATCCTTCTTCTCCCACGTAGGCATGGCGAAGCCGAAGGAATGGAAGGAGGCTTCTACCTTGGCGCGGTAGGAAAGGCCTTCTCCGATGCGGAGGGGCTCACGGTTGCCCGTTCCGTTCTGGATGCTGTGCTCCGTTTTGGCGGCAGAGGCGGAGAGCACCGACACCGACAGGATAGCTGACACCGAGGACAGCAGCATCAGCAGGCAGAGGAGCAGTGCCAGCGGGCGTTTCGTACGACAAATATTCATAGAGAGACTCCTTTCGGGGATAAAAATATGCCGTATGGCTACGATTACACATATTATACAGGAAATCCGCGAAAAAGTCAAGATTTCTTTCATTTTTTACCCAAAAAAAGTCCCCCGATCCGATGTGGATCGGGGGACAAAATGCTTTGGATCACTCTCCGTACACGATGACCTCGCAGACGGAGAACCAGTTAGCTCCGTCGCGATAGAGGCGGATGTACCGCGCCTCCACGTTCAGATCGCTCAAAAGAACGACCAGTTCATCCTTGGCACAGGTCTTCAGGGTCTCGTAATGCTCCCCATCCGTAGAATACTCAATGCGGTAGGGTACCCAGGCGGATTCCAGATAGATCTCCATGCCGCTGACGTGGCAGACCTTCTCCAGATCCACCTCCAGCCAGCCCTCCCCGGAGGGGAGAGAGCCCCAGCGGGTGGTGGTGTCACCGTCCACGGCCAGCTCCTTGGTGTAGCTCCCCTCGTTTGCGGTGGAGGAGACGGGCTTGTTCAGAGCCAGATTGGTCTTTTTGCCCCCCGCCTTTCCGGCGGCAATGTCCTCCTCCGTGGCCTCGTAGGCACGGAACTCAAAGATGGACACGTAGCTGCCGCGAGAAATTTCCAGACGAATGAAGCGAGTCTTGGCACCGTACAGGTTGATATCGGTCACCATAGAGCCGTCGTCCACGAACATCCCGTAGGCGGTAAAGGTCTTTCCGTCCTCCGAGAGCAGGACGGTAAAGGGCACGTGGATGGACTCCCACAGAATACGGATCTCGCCAACGGCGTAGACCTGACCCAGATCCACCTGCCAGATGTGGTTGCCCGAGGACAGTCCCAAGCCGCTCCAGCGGGTCGTGGACGAGCCATCCACGGCCATGGAGGCGGCCAGCGTATTGTTCTCGCTGTAATTGGAGTAGGTGGACTTGTACAGAGCCAAATTCTCCCGCTTTTGGGAAGAATCGGGAACCTTGTAGGTATCCTTTCGGATGTAGTCAAACCCGGTATCGGGCTCACAGCGGTTCTCCACGTCCTGTACCACCGTCAGATCATTGTAGGTCACGGTAGCGGTGGCCTTGATATCCGCCACGGACGCGCCCAGAGACAGGACGTAATCCCCCTTGTCGGTGATCCAACGGCTGTCGGCGGTGTCGTAGGTCATGAGTGCCTCGGTGCGAACGGTGAGGGTCAGCGTCTCGGAGGTGCCGTGCTCCAGCATTCCCGTCTTACCGAAGGCGGCCAGCTCCATCTTGGCCTGCTCTTGCAGGGTCTCGGGCTTGGTGACGTAGAGCTGCACCACCTCGCGGCCCGCCACGCTGCCCGTGTTGGTCACGGTGACGGTAGCGGTCAGCGTGCCGTTCCCGTTCTTCTTGACGGTGAAATCGCTGTACGAGAAGGTGGTATAGGACAGGCCGTAGCCGAAGGGGGAGGCCACGTCCACCCCGAAGGTGGAGTAGTAGCGATAGCCCACGTACATGTCCTCATAGTAGGTCACGTCCACGGCACTGCCGGGGAAATACTCGGCGGCGGGCGTGGAGTCGTAATCCACAGGCCAGGTCATGGCGGTTTTGGCGGAGGGATTGACCGCGCCCGTCAGCACGGATGCCAGAGCGGTACCGCTTCCCTGCCCTGCGTAGCCGAGGTAGAGAATGGCATCCACTTGCTCACGCCAGGAGACCACCTCCATGGGAGAGCCCATGTTGAGCACCACGACCACCTTCTTGCCCTTGGCATGGAAGGCCTCGGACACGCGGCCGATCATGTCGGCCTCGGTATCGTTCAGCAGGAAATCGCCCTTGAGGTTGGAGCGATCCTGTCCCTCGGTGGAGCCGCGGGAGATGACGATGAGCGCCACGTCGGCGCCGTCGGCCATTTCCTTGGCGTAGGCCTCGGTGACGGGGATATCCTTGGAGGAATCCATGGCGTCGTGGTAGTCGCAATCCTTGAAGGGGTTGTTTGAGGTGTTGTACACCGACAGACCGTCGGCCTTGCGGAGGCCGTCCATGATATTGACTGTGGTGTTGGTGGACACGCTACCCGAGCCCGCGCCGCCGTAGACGGTCTTATAAGCGCCGTTACCGAAGACGGCCACCGAGGTGTCCTTGGCAAGAGGCAGGGCGGAGGCGTTGTTTTGGAGCAGGATGAGGGTATCCGCGGCGGCCTCGGCGGCCAGCGGGTTATGCTCCTTGGTGTTGACGCGGGTGTTCATCTTGAGTCCCTTGAAGGTGGGGGATTCGGCTACCACCGTCAGCACGTTGCGACAGGCGGTGTTCAGGGCGAGGTCGGAGATGAGTCCCGCCTTGTAGGCCGCCAACACGTCGGCGGGATCGGTGGCGTTACCGGGCATATTGACGTCATTGCCCGCGTTGACCTTATCAGCCATGGAGCCTGCGGCACCCCAGTCAGACATAACGAAGCCGTCAAAGCCAAACTCGCTCCGCAGGATCCCCGTAAGCAGATCGTAGTTCACGGATGTGTGGGAGCCGTTGAGGCAGTTGTAGGAGGACATGACCGTCATGGGATCGGAGTCGGCCACCACCATACCGAAGGCCTTGAGGTAAAGCTCCCGCAAGGCGCGCTCGGTGACGTTGGAGGAGGTAGAGCCTCTGGCCGTCTCCTGGTTGTTGGCAGCGTAGTGCTTGATGCACGCCCCCGCTCCCGAGGACTGCATACCGCTGACGTAGGCGGCGGACATGAGAGCGGTGAGGATGGGATCCTCGGAGCAATACTCAAAGTTACGGCCGCAAAGGACGTTCTTCTGGATGTTCATGCCGGGGCCCAGCACGATATCAATGCCCAGAGCCAAGGAATCCTCGCCGATGGACTGTCCCACCGAGGAGATGAGGGCGGGATCCCAAGAGGCGGTGAGATTGTGCACCGAGGGATACCACACGGAGGTGTTGTACCGCACACCCGCGGGGCCGTCGTTGACGGTGATGGAAGGAACACCCAAGCGGTCGATGGCGTAGGTACCGCCCGACGCGCCCTTCTTCACGGGATTCTGCACGCCCGTCACCAAATGCGCCTTCTCCTCGGTGGTCATGGCGGCCACCACACAGAGAATGCCGTCGGGGGTCAGTTGGGGCAGACCGTTCTTCATTTGCAGGGTCATCTCATCCAATACCTCGCCATCGGGGGATGTAACGCTACCCACAATGGTCAGTTCCCCATTCAGCTTGTCGGCAGAGCAGTCCAGAATAGCGGTATGCTCCCCATTGGCGGCAAAGGAAGACTCCGAAAGAGTGCCGCTTGCGTCGGACAGAGTCAGCTTGACGGTCCCCGCCAGCCCCTCCTCCTTGATCTCAGCGGTCAGAGTCAGCGTAACCTTCCCGTCACCTGCCGCCAGCGTGTGGGCTACAAGATCGATCCGATCCCCCAAAGCAGGAGCGGAGGGCTCAACCTCGGGCTCAGTATCGGATTCAGCGGGCTCGGTGGGTATCTCGGTGGGCGTCTCGGTTGTACCCGCAGGATCGGTGGGGGTATCGGTTACGATGCCCTCGGTCGTATCCGACGGGACAGAAGGCCCCGTACAGCCCGTGACAAGCAGAAGCAGGGCAAGAATCAGAGAAAATACGGATAGGAGTTTTTTCATGGGGTGTCTCCTTTGCGATAAACGTGCTATGCCTATATTGTACTACATACGGGGAGGTTTGTCAATGCGGAATGGGGATGTTGGGGAATAAATTTGGGTTTATCGGGGAGATTCACGCGCCCGTAAGGGCGCATATCGTACCGCGAGGGTTCCACCCCGAGCGGTATATCGTGCCGCAAGGCATATCGCACCCCGAAGGGGTATCTCGCTAAAAAGCTCAATCATTTTTACGGTGAACGAGAT